>JAQVNN010000084.1 GCA_028703105.1 Paludibacter sp.
AAAGCCGAGCGACTTCCTGAACTTTTACCCAACGGCTTTTGCAGGGTTGCAACTTTCAGTTCCCCTTTTTAACGGAACAGTTACACAGCGAAAAATCAAGCAGAAAAAACTGGAAATCCAGAATAATCAGATACAATTCGATTTGGCGAAAGAACAAAACCAAATGCTGATTGAAAACGCAACCCGCTTGCGACGGGTAAACCAACAAACCATTGACAATACACAAAACCAAATCGACCTGGCGACCACGGTCTACAACGAAATGGTGTTGCAACAGAAAGAAGGAACAGCAACGCTTACCGATGTTCTTCTGGCCGACAATGCGGTTAGTGAAGCACAAACCAGCCATTTAACAGCCATCATCGAATTCCTGAAAGCCGATTTGGAATTAAAAAAACTAAGCGGAAATATTTCATCAATTAAATAAAACAGAAACATCATGTTGAAAAAAATTAGTTATACGGTTGCCATTTTGGCACTCATTGCATTTACAGTTTTTAAACTGAAAAGCAACAAGGAAATTACAGAGAAAAGGGTTTATCAGTACGACAAAGAAAAACCAATTAGCGTGCAGGCAATGCTGGTTAATTCAGCAATTTCGGCAAATACCTACACGTATACCGGCACTTTCGAACCGCAAAAAGAAACGAAGCTAAGCGCCGATATACAGGGAAAGGTGAGCGAGGTTCTGGTTGATTTAGGCAGTTCGGTGAAAAAAGGTGAAAAGCTGATTCAATTGGATAATGCGCTGTTAAAACTTCAATTGCAGACTGTTGAAATACAAATCGAAGGACTGGAAACCGATGTAAAACGCTTTACCATTTTATCTGCTGCCGATGCCGTACAGGGTATTCAGCTTGAAAAAGCAGAATTGGGACTTAAAACAGCTAAGGTTCAAAAAGCAACATTGGAAGAACAAATCAGCAAAACAACTATTCGTGCGCCGTTTAATGGTATTGTAACGGCAAAATTAACCGAAGTAGGAGCATTTGCCGCTCCCGGTATGCCACTGCTGCAACTTACCGAAATCTCAAAACTGAAGTTTACTGTAAATGTACCTGAAAACAAAATGGCGCAGTTCTCATTTCAACAGGTTTGCAAGATATCGGCTGACGTTTATCCCGAATTAACATTCGAAGGGAAAGTAAGCATGGTGGGCAGCAAAGCCAATATGGGTAACAGTTATCCGGTACAGCTTGAATTGCAAAATACCCCCGACTTAAAAATAAAATCAGGAATGTTCGGAAAAGTAAAAGTAACATCAGGAGGCAACGAAAACCAAATCAGTATTCCTGCATCGGCGATGGTTGGCACTACCATTCAACCTCAGGTTTATGTTGTTAAAAACGGAAATGCTGTTCTCCAGGACATAACAATTGCCGAAAGGCTGGAAGACAAGGTCATTATTCAGAAAGGCATTTCGGAAGGCGACCAGATTGTCATTAACGGTTTTATCAATCTTTACGATGGAGCCAAAGTTACCCTTAAATAAGCGGATTTATGAATATTACAGAAATTTCAATTAAACGACCATCCCTAATAATTGTGCTTTTCAGTGTATTTGCACTTTTGGGGATTATCGGATATCAAAACCTGAGTTACGAATTGCTGCCTGATTTTAATCAGCCTGTAGTGGTGATAAAAACAATTTATCCGGGTGCAGAGCCTCAGGAAGTGGAAACTTCAGTTTCACGTAAAATTGAAGATGCATTGTCGAACCTCGAAGGAGTGGATTACCTCGAAACCAAGTCGATGCCAAATGCGTCGGTGATAATCGCCAACCTGAAATACGGAACCAATGTGGACAATGCCATGCAGGATGCTCAACGGTATATTGACAATATCCGAACCGATTTGCCTGTAGACATTCAAAGTCCGGTAATGAGTAAAGTTTCACCGAATGATTTGCCTATTATTTCGATAAGTGCGACCAGTAATCTGCCTGAGACAGAGTTTTATCAGAAAATGAAGGATGACTTTCTTCCACAGATTCAGCAGTTGAAAGGTGTGGCAGAAATTACTATGCTGGGCGGAGAAGAACGCGAAATTCAGGTTAAAGTTGACCAGGAAAAACTGCGCTTGTACAAAATTTCCTTGTCGCAGGTAGTAGAATCGATTAACCGCTCGGGATTGGATTTACCTGCCGGAAAAGTTCAGTCTGACAAAGTTAATAATTCAGTTCGACTGACCGGAAAGTTCGCCACAACTGACGACATCATGGATGTACAGTTGGCAATGCCGTTTCCTGGAAGCCCTGTGTACGTTAAAGATGTAGCCAGTGTAATTGACGGAGTAAAAGAGATTGAGTCGGTGAGCCGGTACAACGGAATAAACGGAATTGGCTTGCTGCTAAAAAAACAAGGCGATGCCAATGCGGTGGATGTTTCAGGATTAGTGCGTAAAAAACTGGCTAGTATTGAAGAACAGAACAAAGAATCAGGGGTAAAATTTATTATTGCCGACGACTCTACCGATAATACCATTGCTGCCGTTGATTCTGTAGTTCACGACCTGATTCTGGCGGTAATTCTGGTGTCGGTGGTGATGTTGCTGTTTTTGCGCAGTTACCGCAATTCGCTCATTGTTTTAATATCCATCCCAACTTCGCTGATTACGGCCTTTGCAGTAATGTGGCTGCTGGGCTATACTTTAAACCTGATGACCTTGCTCGCCATGTCGCTGATTATTGGAATTTTGGTGGACGATGCCATTGTGGTTCTCGAAAACATTCAGCGCCATCTCGACATGGGAAAAGAAAAACGCACTGCCTCCATGGACGGGCGAATGGAAATCGGATTTTCTGCCCTTTCAATTACTTTGGTTGATGTAGCTGTATTCCTGCCAATATTGTTTTTACAGGTGTTTATTGCCGATATGCTTAAACAATTTGCGGTGGTTGTAATTACCTCAACTTTAACCAGCTTACTGGTTGGGTTTACGTTAACCCCCTGGCTGGCATCTCGCATCGGGAAAAAAGAAGATTTGCAGCCAACCAATATTTTCAATCGCTTTTTGCTTTGGTTCGAACATCAGCTGGAAACCTTCATTCAATGGTATGGAAAACAATTGAGCTGGGTATTGGGTCACAAACTCATTTTTACAGGTTTTGTGATTTTGTTATTGATTCTCACTGCCGGAATGATGAAACAAGGAATCATAGGAAAAGAAATGATGTCGACCGGCGACCAGGGGAAGTTTCGTTTGAATCTTGAATTTGACAAAACCATTACGGTTCAGCAGAATAACATTGTTTCGCAACAGGTTGAGAATTACATTCTTCAACACGAAGAGGTAGCCACCTTGTTTAGCAACATTGCCGGTCCGAGTACGGGAATTGGAAGTCTCGGAGTAGGTTCTGCCAATAAATCAGAATTTACCATTCAGTTAAAACCAGAAGAAGAACGGAATATAAAAACCGAAGCTTTTATGAAATCGCTCCGTAATGAACTGGAAGCAGAATTTTCGGGAATTAACTTTTCTATGGCATTTATAGGCTTGCTACCCAAATCGGCTCCCATAAAAATTACGCTGAGTGGAGCCAATCTTTCTGAGGTGATGGAAACAGCGCAAAATTTACAGGCAGTGGTTGAAAATTTACCGGGTGCTGACAATGTTCAACTTTCGGTGGTGGAAGGAAATCCGGAATACAAAGTCATTCCGGATAAGGACAAAATGCAGCGGCTGGGA
The DNA here is from genome assembly GCA_028703105.1 of Paludibacter sp. Lineage (GTDB taxonomy): Bacteria > Bacteroidota > Bacteroidia > Bacteroidales > Paludibacteraceae > Paludibacter. Next base: position 3,688 of record JAQVNN010000084.1, read on the forward strand.
CTTAATACTGCTTATGTTGGCATTAATTTACGGACGGCCTTTACTGGAAACGAGGATGCTACTTTAACAGAAAACGGCACCGAATATCCGGTACGCATCTGGTTGGATGATTTTAGCCGGAAAAATTTCGAAGATGTGCAGAACCTGACCATCGTAAATCCTATGAACCTGCCGATTACAGTTTCGCAGTTTGCTGAAGTAAAACAAGACAATTCACCATCCCTGCTTGAACGCCTCGACCGTCAGGCTTCGGTTACGCTTACTGCCGAATCGTTTGGCCGGCCATCAGGAACTCTTGCCGATGATGTAATTGCCCACCTCGACTTGCATCCACTGCCTGAAAACGTAAAATTAACCTGGGGCGCCGATATCAAAACCCAGAACGAAAGTTTTGGAGCACTTGGCTCGGTATTGCTGATTTCGTTTATACTCATTTACCTGATTATGGTGGCTTTGTACGATAGTTACATCTATCCGTTTGTAGCCTTGTTTGGTATTCCGGTAGCAGCTATCGGGGCTTTCCTCGCCTTGAATTTATCGGCCAACGACATCACCTTGTTTGCACTCCTGGGCTTAATCATGTTGATGGGACTGGTAACCAAAAATGCTATCCTGATTGTTGATTTCACCAACCAGCTAAAAGCCGAAGGCAAGCATTATAAAGAAGCCCTGATTATAGCCGGAAAAGAACGGATGCGCCCGATTTTAATGACCACGCTGGCGATGGCAATTGGGATGCTGCCCATTGCTCTTGCACAGGGTACTGCCAGCGAATGGAAAAACGGACTGGCCTGGGTAATTATAGGAGGGCTGCTTTCGTCGCTTATTCTTACTGTATTTTTAGTTCCGGTGGTTTATTATGTAGTTGACTCAGTAAAAGAGAAGTTTAACAAACAAAAGCAATCATGAGAGAACTAAGATGGATACTACAATTGAACGTACTTCTTTTACTAAGTTCTTCTTTTCAGAATAAAAAAGAAGAAACTTATCCGCTTACCGTAAAAGTAAAAGATTTGAGAAATGAGAATGGTGTTGTGCAATTTGCTCTTTACAACACCAACGGTTCCATTCCGGATGAAGAGTACACGAAATATTATCGGAAAAACACTGCAAAAATAAAAAACCGTAGCGCCGAAATAACATTCTTAAACCTGCCTCGCGGCAAATATGCAGTAAACGTATTGCACGATGAAGATAAGGATGGGAGAGTAAAAAAGGGACTAATTCTTCCAAAAGAAGGGATTGGCTTTTCGAATTTCACATCACTGAAAATCTCAAACCGTCCGAGCTTCACCAAAGCTGCATTTGAGTTTGTAGGGGAAAAAGAAATCGAAGTTCATATAATATACCTGTGAAATGAAATACAAAGCAAAATTAACTCTGGCACTTATATTATTTGCCTTTGCTGCCCGGAGTCAGGAAAACAAAGAACAGAAAATGGAATTAACCCTTATTTCACAGGTTAATCAGGGGAACAGTTACATTACCTTTCCAACCGACATTGGGAACATTGAACCACTTTGGTTTGAAGGGAATGTTATTCCAAACTTTTATTTGAGAAAAAGTAAGAATGCCCGGTTAATGGGCGTTCTTACTCCTCAAATCATTATTCGTATGTACCAGGAAGAATCGTATCCGGTGCGTACACCCAGTTATATGCCTCAAATTACTGTTTACTACAAACTAAATGATAAAAATCAATTTAAAAGTTCGAGCGTCTTTCTTCGTGCGGCACATCACTCGAACGGTCAAGACGGTGATCTCATTCTGGAGGACGGAAGTTTTAATCATAATTCGGGTGATTTTTCCACCAATTTTCTGGAAGCCGGTTTAATCAAAACCAACCTAAACAGACGCTTTAATGCGTATCAATTTTTTAAAACATCGTTCGAAGTTCACCCCAATGGCTTTATGCAGGAGGAGTTGGAAGGATTTTACAGTCAATATCGTTGGCATAACGCCTTTTCTATTTTTAAACTTTCGTCAAGAAATAACCAGGAAGACTTAAAAAAGTCAGCCTTTTCGATAAAAGGTGAAATCACATGGATGTTTGGGGATTTCAACCAACTCGATGTTTTTTCTGCTGAACGCCTGAACCTGAGCCTGACTTTCTATTATCATCCAAAATTTCTGGAAGATATCGGGCTTTTTGTACAATACTACCACGGAACGGATTACTACAACATGTATTTCGACCACCGTTTAGATGTGCTGCGCTTTGGCTTTATGACTGAAAAACTAAGATTTTAAAAGTGTTAGAATGAGACCACCAGAATTTAATACAGAACAAAAAATTCTAGATGCCGCAATAACTATTTTTGTACGTTATGGTTTTTATGGAATAACGTTACAGCAAATTGCCAAAAAAGCTGGCGTTAATAAATCTGCCATTCACTATTATTTTCGTTCAAAGGAAAAGCTGTATAAAAAAGTTTTAATGGAAATTATTCAAGTAATCGAATCAGATGAATGGAACCTTAAAACTATTCAAAAAGAAGATATGAATGTCAAGTGGTTTCTTAATACTGAAATGTATAATAACAGTACATTTTTTGAAAAATCAATAAAAGAACTATATCCAGATGATTGGGGGCAAAAATTAATTCTTATTACATTCATTTCTGAAAATGGAGGAGCAAAATAAAGCTTTAAGATTCATTAAAACAATTTCCTCATTACCCTACTCATTTTGTAAGCACATTGCCAAAGCCGCACAAGCCAACGCTATTTCCTAAGCTTTGTCAAAGAGCTTACAAAGCCCCTGCATATTTTGAGAATTATTTAATAAATTTACTGATATTAAGAAATAATACTCAAACCACACATATTGACAATAATTAGAATACAAAAAAGTGATAATGTCACAAGGCTTCAAAATTTCTATTGTTTTTTGGGGACAGAAAGTCAAAAACACCAGGTGGTAACAAGGTGTATAAATCATTGGGCGGAAAGTGCAGGTTTTAAGCGAATTACCTTTAATCAACTTTGTAGCGGTTTGACAGGAAAGTGCTCCGAAATGCCCAACGCTTCATACACCAACCGTTAGCCACAATAATAGAGAAACTATCCAGCAAATTGAAGAAATAAAATTAACTTTGTATAAATTTAAAAAATATGACTATGTTTTGTAATCAATGCCAAGAGACAGCCAAGAACACAGGCTGCACAATTAAAGGAGTTTGTGGAAAAGCCGAAGAAACTTCTAATATTCAGGACTTGTTAATGTTTGCTTGTCAAGGACTTTCGTATTTGACAATTGAAGCCCGAAAACAAGGAATCGACACAAATGCCGAGAGTAAACACATTACTAATTGTCTGTTTATGACTATCACCAATGCAAATTTTGATGATAAATCAATTATTCAGGCAATTAAAGAAGCAATTAAGTATCGTGATGAATTAAAAAGCAAAGTTAAAATTGCAGAGAATCATCCGTCAATTAATTGGAACGGAAAAGCCGATGAAGAGTTTAATGCAAAAGCAAAAGAAGTCGGAACATTAACTTACGATTCAAACGAAGATATTCGCGGACTGAAACAATATGTTTTGTTTGGAATAAAAGGAATGGCGGCTTATACTGAACATGCCTTCAATCTGGGTTTTGAAGAGCAGGAAATATACAATTTTATGGAAGAAAGTTTGGTGATGATTACCAAGCCAATAGAATTGGGAAATGCTTTTAATTGGGTTGTAAAAACAGGTGAATACGGTGTAAAAGTAATGGCTTTGTTGGATAAAGCAAACACAGAAACATTTGGGAATCCCGAAATTACAAATGTAAAAATTGGTGTTGGTAAAAATCCGGGTATTTTAATCAGCGGACACGACCTTAAAGATTTGGAGCAATTGTTAATTCAAACCGAAGGCAAAGGAGTTGATATTTACACACATTCCGAAATGTTACCTGCAAATGCATATCCAAAATTAAAGAAATACAAGCATTTAGTTGGTAATTATGGTAATGCATGGCACCGTCAGTTAGAAGAATTTGAAACTTTTAACGGACCTATTTTATTTACAACCAACTGTCTAGTTCCACCACGCAAAGCAACTACATACAACAACAGAGTTTTCACAACCGGAGCAACAGGAATGCCTGAATGGAAAAGAATTGAAAAGAAACTTCCAAATGGACATAAAGACTTTTCAGAAATTATTGAATTAGCCAAAACTTGTCAACCTCCTACAGAAATAGAAACAGGCGAAATTACAATTGGTTTTGCACACAATCAAGTTCTTGCACTTGCCGACAAAGTGCTTGATGCTGTAAATTCTGGAGCAATCAAAAAACTAGTTGTAATGTCAGGTTGCGATGCACGACAAAAATCTCGTGAATATTACACAGAATTTGCAAAGCAACTACCAAAAGATACCGTAATTCTTACTTCAGGTTGTGCAAAATATCGCTATAACAAATTAAAATTAGGCGACATTGGCGGAATTCCAAGGGTATTAGATGCAGGACAATGTAATGATAGTTATTCTTGGGCATTTGTTGCATTGAAACTAAAAGAAGTTTTAAAATTAGACGATATAAACAAACTTCCGATAGTGTTCAATATTGCTTGGTACGAGCAAAAGGCAATTATCGTACATCTTGCTTTATTATATCTTGGCATTAAAAATACTCATATTGGGCCGACTTTGCCAGGATTCCTAACGCCGAATCTTTTAAAAGCGGTACAAGAAAGTTTTGGTGTACAAACAATCAAAACAGTAGAAGAAGACATGAAGATTTTTGAACTTGCTTAAACCAATCGATTATGGAAAATGATATTCTAATATGCAATTGTAACGAAATTTATAAAAGTGCAATTGTAAAAGCCATAAAAGAAAAAGGATTAAAAACTGTTGAAGAAGTTGGAGAAGAAACAACGGCAGGTAC
>JAQVNN010000085.1 GCA_028703105.1 Paludibacter sp.
GCAAACGGGAAGATAATATTTTGATTAACAGCCCTGTCGGAAACATTACAGAATGAATAAATCCCATTGATGCAAAAATAATTGCTATCCAGCGTAAAATCTATGTATTCCTCATAAAAAGAAACCTGATTTTGCGCCTGAATATGTAAATTAGAGGAGAAGAAAGACAAATAAATCCAAAACAGAAACTTTCTCATTATTTTGAAATGATTAATTTTTCGGTTGTATAATGTTTATTCTTCACAAATAATCGAACCGTATAATTACCTGCCGATAAATTTGCAGGTAGATTGATCTTACCCGAATTTTCATCTAGATTAAAACGGCCTACCTGCTGTCCGTTTGCATTAATTAACTCCAAAAAACTTTCAGCAGATTTAACCGGGATTGAAACTTCGTAATTAAACGAAGATGCTATAGCCGGATTTGGATAAATCTTCAAAACTGATGAAGAGCCATATTCAACAAGTTCAACATCTGAAAGAGGACTTTTTAAATAAATATCCATTTCTATGATTGAATCGGGGTTTCCCTCAACGTTAATAGGTTCAATATTCAACCACTGGCCTTTGTATTCAGAAGTATAATAAAACAAAGTTGTTATTGTATTCTTAAAAGCATACAACCTAGTTGTATATGATCCATCCGCTTTTGAATAAAAACTCGCCGGGCAATTATAAAATTCAAACTTTCCGCCGGGTATGTTCAACAATTCGTTGTTCATATCATATATGTTACCTTTCATCGTACAACACATACCAGTTGTATCATTTTCAATCCCGATTGTCGGACTTTTATCCACACTGTACAAATTGGAATAATTAAAATACGGCGGAACTCCGGCAATCGACTCCCCTGTTTTAGTACCGCGAATTCTTGACCCATTATAATTCCCGAACACTACAGGGCCAGTGACGATAGGGTATGCGTGAAAGAAATATGTAACCTGAATACTATCACCCAGGGGATTTATATTCAACGGTGAAGTCAGACTATCGTTACGAACAATTATAACATAGGGTAATGACTATGGAGACTAAACAATATGCTCCATGAGTATTTTCAATCCTATTCCAATTAAGAGCAATCCTCCCACAATCTCAATCTTTTTACCGGATTTTTTGTTGGAACTCTTCCCTATCAACATCCCTATCATGGCCGCCAGAAATGTTATAAAACCAATAATAATGATTGACTGCAATATCTTGATCTCAAAAAAAGCCAGACTTACGCCAACAACCAAAGCATCCATACTGGTTGCTATTCCCATAAGGACAAGTACCCTGAACGACAAGGAATTGTTCTTTTTTTCTTCTTCAGCTTTAAATGCCTCAATTATCATTTTGATACCCACGACCGACAACAATCCAAAAGCAATCCAATGGTCGATATTTGAGATGTAGGCTGCAACCTGAGAACCACCAAACCATCCAAGCAGGAGCATTAATGCCTGAAAAAACGCCAATACGATTGCAACCCTGACCCCCTGCCAAAAGCGAATCGAATTTTTCAACATGCCGGTCGAAACCGATACAGCAAAAGTATCAAATGACAAGCCTAAACCTAAAAGAATCATTTCAGGAACTCCCATTTAAAACCTCATTTTATCGTGTTTCATAACGCTGTTTGGTTAATTACAATTCCTGTACTTTTTCATTCCACTCCCGTTGCTCATTTACCATGGCATCGAGGACAGCAACAGCGGTGATATTGACAATGTCGCGAACGGAGCTTTCAACATCGACAATGTGAATGGGTTTGTTCAATCCCATCTGAATCGGACCGATGGTGTCGGCCAGTCCCATTTCGATCAACATTTTGTAGGCTGTATTGGCTGAACTCAGGTTGGGGAAAATGAGCGTGTTCACCTTTTTACCTTTCAGTTTGGAGAAAGGAAATTTCTCATCGCGCAACTGCTGGTTCAGGGCAAATGTCACCTGCATTTCACCATCCACACAGATTTCGGGAAATTGTTCGTGAAAGGTGCGAACCACCTCGTGTACGCTGGCGGGACTGCCACTCTGCACCGAACCGAAGTTGGAGTATGACAACATGGCCATGACCGGCTCGTGGTTGAAGAACTTCACCGTATTATAGGTCAGTTTGGTGATATCGATCAGCGTTTCAGTGGAAGGGTGACGGTTAAATAAGGTATCAGCTAAGAAGAAAATACCTTTCTTGGTATTCATGATGTGCATAGCCCCGATGTGTTTCAGCCCGTCGCGGATGCCCACCACTTCTTTGGCTGCCTCTACCGAATTGGCATAGCTTGAATACACGCCGGTAATCAGCGCATCGGCCTCTCCGGTTTCCACCATCATCATGCCGAAATAGTTACGTTCGTACATTTTCTCGTAAGCCTCATCGAAGGTCATCCCTTCCCTGCCCCGTTTTGCTGCCAGGTAACGGGCATAGCGGATACGGCGGGCTTCTTCCCGGTCGTGACGCAGGTTGATGATCTCGATGCCGGTCAGATCAATGTGATTTTCCGCGGCAATGTTGCCGATTTTCTCTTCATTACCCAGCAGTACCGGATAACATATCTTTTCTGCCAGTGCTGCTTCAGCCGCTTTCAGCATGTTCAGGTGATTCGATTCGGAGAATACTACACGTTTGGGATTCTGACGGGCAATCTCATAAAAACGACGCAACATTTTATTGTCGCTGCCCATCAAATCACGCAGGCGGTTGTTGTAGGCATCCCAGTCCTCGATGTTTTTGCGGGCAACACCCGACTCCATGGCAGCTTTTGCGACTGCCGGAGCCACAGTCGTCAGCAAGCGAGGATCGAGCGGTTTGGGAATGATGTATTCTGTTCCAAAAGTCAGCCGTTTAATGTTATAGGCCGCGTTTACCACATCGGGCACTGCTTTTTTAGTGAGTTCTGCTATGGCACGTACCGCAGCAATCTTCATTTTCTCATTGATGCATTTCGCACGTACATCCAGGGCACCACGGAAAATATAAGGGAACCCAAGTACATTATTAATCTGGTTAGGATGATCGGAGCGACCGGTCGCGAAAATAATATCGGGACGGGCAGACATCGCATCTTCATAGGAAATTTCGGGATTCGGGTTGGCCAACGCAAAGACGATTGGCTTCTCGTTCATCGACTGCACCATTTCCTTCGATAAAACACCGGCAACCGAGAGTCCCAGAAATACGTCTGAACCAGCAACCGCTTCAGCCAAAGTAGTGATATCACGAGAAGTGGCAAACGGTTTCTTCCGGTCGTTCAAATCTGTCCGTTTCGTATTGATGACCCCTTTCGAATCCACCATCACGATATTTTCCAATTTAGCGCCCAGCATCATATACAATTGTGTACATGAATTTGCGGCAGCACCAGCGCCATTCACCACGATTTTTATCTCTTCTATCTTTTTACCGGTCAGTTCGAGCGCATTGAGCAACCCTGCCGCCGATATAATGGCCGTCCCATGTTGGTCGTCGTGCATGATTGGGATATCGAGTTCTTTTTTCAGTCTTTCCTCAATTTCAAAACACTCCGGTGCTTTGATGTCTTCCAGGTTTATTCCTCCGAAAGTAGGAGAAATAGCTTTTACCACCTGGATGAATTTCTCCGGATCTTTCTCATTGACTTCAATATCAAACACATCGATTCCGGCAAAAATCTTGAACAACAGCCCTTTTCCTTCCATCACAGGCTTACCTGCCATAGCACCGATATTCCCCAATCCGAGTACAGCAGTACCGTTAGATATCACAGCTACCAGGTTTCCTTTGGCCGTGTATTCATAAGCAGTTTCAGGATTTTTTTCAATTTCTAAGCAAGGTTCCGCCACCCCGGGAGAATAAGCTAATGATAAATCAGATTGTGAACTATATGGTTTGGTCGGAACTACTTCAATCTTACCGGGCTTACCCTGAGAGTGATACCTTAATGCATCTTCTTTGCTTAATTTTGCCATTTTTTTTTAATTGAGTTTAACGACTGAAACTAAAGTTAAACGTCTAATATCTAAAGAATAAAGATTAATCTTAAATTTGAGACAATCTTAATTCAACCATTGACCTTAGACATCAGACCTTAGTCGTTTGACATTTATTGTTGATAAGTTTTCTAAAATCGTCGCAAAGGTAGAAAAAATTATGCTATTTTTGTACAAAAAAGTAGTAATTATATATCATGAGACTGAAATTTCTTTCCATCATTAATTATAAGAATATCGCAGAGGCAACACTCGATTTTTCGGACAAAATCAATTGCTTTGTCGGAGATAATGGCATGGGAAAGACCAATGTACTGGATGCTATTTATTACCTTTCATTTTGCAAAAGTCATTCAAACTCGATTGATTCACAAAACATCAATCACGAGGCTGATTTTTTCCTGATTCAAGGAGATTATGAAAAAAACGGGACACCCGAGCATATTTATTGCGGATTGAAACACCGGCAGAAAAAACAATTCAAAAGGAATAAAAAGGAATACGAGAAACTGTCGGATCACATCGGACTCATTCCGTTGGTAATGGTGTCGCCCGATGACAGCCAGCTGATTTCAGAAGGAAGCGACGAGAGAAGAAAGTTCATGGACGGAGTGATTTCGCAGCATAATAAACAATACCTACAACAGTTGCTTCAGTATAACAACACGCTTAAACAACGTAATGCCCTGCTGAAATCAGAAAATTCAATTGACGAAACAGTATTTGAAATCCTGGAAGAGCAAATGGACAGTACCGGAAAATACATCTACGAAACCAGAACATCATTTATACAAGCATTTATCCCGGTATTTCAGGATTTCCAAAGTCGTATTTCGGGCAAACGGGAACATGTTACCCTGGAATACAGTTCTCAGTACCAACGGCATGAAAATCTGCGGAACAGGATGGCTGAAACACGTGAACGTGACCGCATCCTGGGTTATTCAACGCAGGGCATCCACAAAGACGAACTGGAAATGACGCTTGATAATTATCCAATTAAAAAAGTAGGATCACAGGGACAAAATAAAACTTACCTGATTGCACTTAAATTTGCACAGTTCGATTTCCTGAAAAAGACACACCTCTGCGCTCCCCTGTTACTACTGGATGATATTTTTGATAAGTTAGATGCCAAACGGGTGGAAGAAATTGTAAAACTGGTGACCTCTGATTTGTTTGGACAGATTTTCATTACCGACACCAACCTGAAACATCTCGACAAATTACTGATCCAATTAAATAGTGATGCAAAAATCTTCAGGGTAATTGATGGAGAGATTCAGTACTAATGAGTCAAATAATTATTCTTAAATTATTCACCCCTATTGTTTTATAATTTCTTTTTTGGAAAACTTTTCTCCCTATTCAAAAAATTATCTTTCTCATTATCATTATCTTATTAAATCTTCTTAGAAACTTCATATTCTAAATTGAAAATAAATTTACTTTATTGTTTGAAAAATGAAATTATTTATCTAAACTTGTAGTCTGTTTTCAACAATTCTCCCTCTGTTGAATAACCCATTGATTAACAATTTTAAAAGACAATAAACTCATTAAACAAATTTATTTATCGTGAAAACAAAAACCTATACACCTGAAGAAATTCGTGAAGCTTCGTTCAAATTTTTCCAGGGAGATGATTTGGCAACCAAAGTATGGACAACCAAATATGCCTTAAAAGATTCTTACGGGAACATCTATGAACTGACACCGGATGACATGCACCGCCGGCTGGCAAAGGAAATTGCCAGAGTTGAAAAAAATTATGCTAATCCGCTGGATGTAAACGAGCTGTTTGAACTATTCCGTAATTTTAAATACATCGTTCCTCAGGGAAGCCCCATGACCGGTATCGGAAATGAATTTCAGGTGGCTTCTTTATCCAACTGCTTTGTAATTGGGTTCGATGGCGACTCCGACTCATACGGCGCCATCATTAAAATTGATGAAGAACAGGTACAACTGATGAAACGTCGCGGAGGAGTTGGTCACGACCTCTCTCACATCCGCCCGAAAGGCTCACCGGTTAAGAATTCAGCCCTGACTTCCACTGGCATCGTCCCTTTCATGGAAAGATACTCCAATTCGACCCGGGAAGTAGCGCAGGACGGAAGACGTGGCGCCCTGATGCTGAGCGTATCCGTGAAACACCCTGATTCAGAATCGTTTATCGACGCCAAAATGGAGTCAGGAAAAGTAACCGGCGCCAATGTTTCTGTTAAAATCCACGACGAATTCATGCGGGCAGCGCTTGAAAACCGCCCTTATACACAGCAATACCCCATTTATTCCGATGAACCCTGGTTCAAAAAAGATATTGATGCCAATGCGCTCTGGAAGAAAATTGTGCATAATGCCTGGAAATCAGCCGAACCGGGTATTTTATTCTGGGATACCATCATCCGCGAATCTGTTCCTGATTGTTATGCTGACTTAGGCTACAAAACAGTTTCCACCAACCCTTGCGGGGAAATTCCATTGTGTCCGTACGACAGTTGCCGCTTGCTGGCTATCAACCTATATTCATATGTTGTGAATCCCTTCAAACCGGATGCTTATTTTAATTTTGATCTTTTCAGAAAACATGTACAGCTCGCACAACGGATTATGGACGACATCATCGATCTGGAAATGGAAAAGATTGAAAAAATCATCGAAAAAATCAATTCTGACCCGGAAGACGATGTTATCAAAAACACAGAATATCAGCTTTGGGAAAAAATCAAACTCAAAACATCACAAGGTCGCCGTACAGGGGTTGGAACTACCGGAGAAGGAGACATGCTGGCTGCTTTAGGCTATCGCTATGGGACAGATGAAGCAACAGATTTTTCAGAACAGGTGCATAAAACACTCGCACTGGCTGCCTACCGTTCTTCCGTAAACATGGCGAAAGAACGTGGTGCATTCATGGTTTATGATGCCAAAAGAGAAGAAAAAAACCCGTTCATCAATCGGTTGAAAACAGCTGATCCGGAATTGTATGAAGACATGGTAAAATACGGACGCAGAAATATTGCTTGTCTGACCATCGCTCCAACCGGAACCACTAGCATCATGACACAAACGACTTCAGGTATTGAGCCGGTTTTCATGCCTTATTACACCCGTCGCAGGAAAGTGAATCCAAACGATAAAAACGTAACGATTGACTTCGTGGATGAAAATGGTGATTCCTGGGAAGAATACTCAGTTTTTCACCATAAATTTGTGACCTGGATGGAAGCAAACGGATATTCAACTACGAAACATTATTCGGTAGAAGAACTCGAAGAACTGGTGGCAAAATCTCCTTATTATAAAGCTACTGCCAATGACGTTGACTGGTTGAAAAAGGTACAGATGCAGGGAAGGATCCAGAAATGGGTTGATCATTCCATTTCCGTAACCATCAACTTACCGGCTGATGTGACTGAAGAACTAGTGGGACAACTCTACGAAGAAGCATGGAAGTCAGGATGCAAAGGTGTAACAGTGTATCGTGACGGATCACGATCCGGTGTTTTAATCAGCGACAAAAAAGACAAAGACGAAAACACCAAGCAAGTTTGTTTCCCGTACGATGAGGACAGGCTGGTTCGTCCGAAAGAATTGAAATGTGATGTGGTTCGTTTCCAAAATAACCGCGACAAATGGATTGCTTTTGTCGGTTTAAAAGACGGTCGTCCGTACGAAATATTTACCGGTATTGCCGATGACGAAGAAGGTATCCTGTTGCCAAAAACCGTTACCGAAGGGAAAATCATCAAGACTACTGATGAAGATGGTAACAAACGATACGACTTCCAGTTTATGAACAAAAGAGGATTCAAAACAACGGTGGAAGGGCTTTCGCACAAGTTCGATAAAGAATTCTGGAACTACGCGAAGTTGATTTCCGGCGTATTGCGCTACGGCATGCCACTCGATCAGGTAGTTAAATTAGTTTCCAGTCTCCAACTCGACAGTGAATCCATCAACACCTGGAAAGTCGGTGTGGAACGCGCATTGAAGAAATACATCCCAGATGGGACACAAATTGCCGAACAACCTTGTCCTAATTGCGGTGAAAAAGCGCTGGTTTATCAGGAAGGTTGCCTGACTTGTAAAAGCTGCGGACATTCAAAATGCGGATGAGAAACAATACATATAAACCCGGATATATAAGTCCGGGTTTTATATGTATTCTGCATCTTCAATGTACAGTTTTACTCCGAGTTTCATCACACTGCTGATTTCGACCCTTGGGTCATCCGTAAAGTACTTTCTCAGACCACTTAGCACATTGTTAAGAGAATTCTCTTTCAGACGACAGTCATCCACCCGCCAAACTTCCTGTATAATTTCACTTCTGCTGAGAAATGTATCCTGGCTGTTGCAAAGAACAACAAGGACTAAGGTTTGATATTTATTGAGATGAATTCTTTTAGTGCCTCTTCTGAGAAGTTGTTCTTCAGGGAAAAACATTGTTTCTCCAATTTGAAAAAAATTATCAGTCAGGTTAAAACGGTATTGTTTGGATAAGA
>JAQVNN010000086.1 GCA_028703105.1 Paludibacter sp.
AAATATGGGGACAGTAGTCAAGCTCCTTTCAGCAGCTAGAAAGTTATTTAGCACTACGTGCAATTCCCCATCCCCCCACCACCCTTTCATCGGTTGCAGTCGGAAAAAATATGTCGAGTTGATTAACATGTGCTTGCGGTCGGTTCATTTCGTCAGCTCATTACGTTCTGGGGGACGCCGTTCGTATCTCACTATGCGCCCCCCAACACTCCATTCCGCTTCCGTGCATTTCACCCACCTCAGCACCCCACAGCATAGGTGGTTTAGCCGTTCCATTTCATTTCACGCCTAAACCACCCATGCCCTTTTCCCGCGCTTCCCGATGGTATATTTTTCCTACTGCGAAGAGTCAACCCATTTAATCGCCTAAAGGCAGAGCGGCATTTTTATTACACCTTATCGGTGGGTTAACAAGGCGTTCCGCCAATATAAGATTAATGCCCCAAAAACCAGATATAACTTTTATGCGTGTTTACATATCTTGGTGAAGCATAAAAGTTATAACAGGTTTTAATAATAGGGGACAGAGGTCACAAAAAATGAAAACCCCAGCCCCCGTTTTGAAGGGGGCATTATCGCTTTTCATTATTTGTGAACGAGTTTAGCACTTCGTGCAATATAATGTAAGATACTTCCATCTTTTCGGATTAATCTTCTAAGAAAAAGAAAAGAAGGTTTACACTTCGTGTGAAGAAAAGAAAGAAAGAAAATGTTTACCTTTGGCTTTATAGTTATGGCGAGGTGTTTTCTGGAAATTAACTGATTACTTATAGTATACGACAAAAAAAGCCTCCCATTAGGGAGGCTTCACTACTACAAAAGGTTACCACACCAGAAAATAGTAGTTGTTTTAGCGATTCTTTCGCTGAATAAAATTCTTCAAAACCAATGAAACAAGAAAACTCACCACAGCGCCTACAAAAGCTAAAATAACGGTTCTTACCAGGTCTTCTACAAATACATTACTGAAAACTGACAGTAGCATTCCTCCAAAAGTACCCGCATAAACATTACCGTTTGTGGCTGTTTCAAGGAACTTCATTTTCTGTTTTTTTTGAATCGGTTGTATCAACTGCTGTTTGACTCACAGCTGTTACTACCCCACCAGCCAATATTACATATCCGGCTGCGGCAATCAGTCCGGCTGGTAGTGATATGGGAGAAGCTAAAATTGCTCCACCGGCAGCGACTAATGCAATGCCGATCGCACGTAAAGTTTTGAAAAACTTCGGGGTTGGGGCTTTTACCCGTTCAACAACATTCATTTCATTCGGATTTGTAATTGTAGCATTATCTTTTGTGTCCATAAACTTTCAATTAAAGATTTATACATGGAGAAAATTTAAAAACCCCTCAATCGGAGGGGTTGAACAAGCTCTTAAACTACCTCAACAATCGCCAACACATTATACGAGTTGTTATTCATAGAATAATCCACATTGTTCACCGATTGTACAAAGTCAATAGAAAAAAGAAAGAAAAGAGTGCCTTCAAGGTCTGGAGCCACTGCAGGTTTCAATGACAAAGCTTGAGCTGCACCATTGATCTCCATTCGTACAACTTCTGAAACAGTAATTTCACTTTCACCCGTCAAGAAATTCACACTTGCAAATCCGCTGCGGAACACAACATGCGTTGCCCCTTGAGGAAGATTAATGTCATTTTTCGGAGAAAGAGCAGCCACCGTAATTTCACCAGTTGCTGTATCTACCTGATAGGGTCTATACAAAACAGATCCAAGAATTGCATTATTGTTAAAGTTAAACCCCTTCAATAATAATTTAGCTTCAGCTTTTTGAATTCCTTCAGCTACGCAGCGTTCACCCCTGAGATTTGCATCATCCATGTTCTTAATCATGGCCATTACGTGAGTAAGCCTAGCTGTTACGCGTCCATCCGATGCCGATTGACCCAATACACGCACTGCATCACGCAGTAACTTACCAGCCGAAGCTGATTGACCAAACTCAGCGCCATTCTCACGGGTTCTTGCAAACCCCGGATCATTAGCGATTCTGGAAGCGTCAACACCTCCTTTTTCACGAGCAAGATAACCATCTTTTGTTTTGTAGAATGAAATTCCACCAATTGTACCCTGCAATTTTAGAATACTTTTTTGTCGTGCCATAATACTTTGTTTTTAAAATTATACGGACAAAAGTATATACACAAATTCCACATTATCACACAGGCACTTCCAGCAATGTCGATAACTGCCGATATTGCCTAAAAAGGTATTAATTAACCCATAATTATTTTTAAATTTGCATTGAAAATAAAGACACAATGGAAGTCAAACGTATTTGCATATACCCCAAGGATGTGCAACGCATTACAGGCAAAAGCGAACGTTATGGCAGATCGTTGCTTGCACAGATAAAGAGTCACTATCAAAAGCAGGAACATCAATTCGTCAGCGTTGACGAATTTTGCCAATACACCGGACTAAAAGCCGAACAAGTACATCCTTTTATTATCGGATAACAGACAGAATCACCATACCAAAAGTTAGTTATCTTCCTATATAATTGCGGTATACTACACTAAATAATAGTCCTCTTAGCATTGAAAAACTAAATAAAATTCGTATCTTTGACACATAAAATTCCCGCATTTTTAGCCCATTTTTCTCGGTGGAGAACTCGGTGGACATTCATATTTGACAGGTATAACGTACTGAAATTCAAATAAACTTTGCGAGAGTACAAGTCCCTCTCTCTCCGCAAATTAAATTAAGAAACAGCCTGTAAAATTTTATTTTACAGGCTGTTTCAAATTCCAACAAGCCGGATACCGGACAGTGGCAACATTAATCAGAAAAATCTTGTTTAATTATTCTTGTGTTCCCTCACCTGGTTTTGCTGACCTTCAGAACGCATTCTCATTTTTCTGTTTTTATTTTCCAATCGTGCAATACGCTGTGCCTGATGTTGTTGAAATTTCTCATTCCCGATTATCTTAATTAATTCAGCTTCATAAGCTTTGCGTTCGGCATCCATTTTAGCACGTTGCTCTTCTCGGTTGCTTTTCATTTCTTCCTGACGCTGTTTTGCTTTTGCCTGCTGTTTTTCAAATAAAGCCTGCACTTTGGCCTTCTCAACATCAGTCAACTGTAATTGTTCGGCCATTATTTCAGCTCTTTTTTCCGGAGTAATCATTTTTCTCTCCGGTTGTCTCATTTCTTTTCCTGCTGCGGGTCTTTGTCCACCCTGACGAACCTGTGCCTGTACCGACAAGGTCATACCAAGCATTAAAATCGCTACCATCGCGAATGTTACATATCTTTTCATACTGTTGCTTTTTAAAAATGAATAATCTTGTTGTTTAGCATGCTGTCCTTATAGACTGAATATGGTTGAAATGGTTTAAACGAGGCGCATAAATATTATACATGTATGTAAATCCCACTCAGCATCCTACCAGATTTGACTCCCAACCTCCTGGCTGAGAAAAAAAGCTCATGTTCGGTATAGGTACAGCGATTGGCATTTACGATGTTGCTGCTTACAACACCTTCGCTGAGAAGTAGCAACTCGTTTGTTTTCCACAAATTAACATACAAACCTGTATCTCTTCGGGTAAAAATCCCGTCAACAGGAAAACCGGCTTCCTGAAAAGCGGTATATAGCTCCTCTCCTACCTGGTATGCCTGTACAGAGATGGAAGGTCCGATTACGGCCTGAATATCTTCCGGTTTACAGTTGTATTCGGATAACATCAGGTGAATGGTTTTACTTACAATTTTCGCACAGGTACCCCGCCAGCCGGCATGGGCAACTGCAACGGCTTGTTTGGTTGTATCATACAGGAATACCGGGACACAATCGGCGGTTGTCACGCCAATGCAAACTCCGGTGATATTAGTAACAAGGGCGTCGATGCCATGAAGCAGTTCCGTTTGTTCTTTGCTGTCCAACTGCATGAATGCATCATCAATTTTCCGTACTTCAGTGCCATGTACCTGATACGGAATCAGTATTTTTTCCGGAGAGATGTTTATTTTTCCGGCAAGTTGCTGCAAATTATGTTTGACATGTTCCGGATTATCGCCACAAAAAGGACTCACATTCAAACTTGCATAGTTGCCTTCACTGACGCCGCCCGGGCGGGTGGTTGTAAATAATTTGATTTTATGATGATCTTTTGCTGATGGATATTCAATTAT
The DNA here is from genome assembly GCA_028703105.1 of Paludibacter sp. GTDB lineage: Bacteria > Bacteroidota > Bacteroidia > Bacteroidales > Paludibacteraceae > Paludibacter. Next base: position 4,166 of record JAQVNN010000086.1, read on the forward strand.
CATTACCGGTACGTTATTTAACTTTTACTTCAATAATTTCATCCAGATTGGTAGTAAACCTGCGTGACGTAAATTGTCTTTTCGAGACCCAGTTTTTCCCATCTCCCTGCGTTGCTACCTTTATTATCCCGTCACCGTTCTTTTTCGTTATTTGCTCAATTGCCTTCGACAGTCGTTTTTGTTTTTCCCGGTTCTTCGTATCAAATAAGTCCGGTACGACATCTGTTTCCTGCACTACATGACTTTGATGGAAATGTGGTTGCGCTTTATATTCTCCTGAAGAGATAAAAACGATGACTAATACTGATTTGCTTTGTTTCGTCATCATACTTTTGCAAAGATATGGAAATAATCCCTAACTTTGTGTCATGAACATCGAACGTAAAATAGGTTTCAAAGCTGCTGTTTTATACCTGTTGACCGGACTGATTGTTGTTGCATTGAGTGTGTACATTTACCACCAGCGCAACCAAATCAGGCTTCAGCGGGAGAATGTTGAAATGCAGCAGGAAATTTTCAGGCTCACCAACGAACTGATTCAGGCGGTCGGCGAAACGCAGTTACTGGGAAGCCGGTATATTGTCAGCAACGACACCCGTTACATCGAACAACTCGACATCAGGATACTTCAGATCGACTCTCTCATCAACCTGCTGACAGCCAAAAACGATATGCAGCAGACAGAATTACAACTCATCGTTGACCTGATGAATAAACAAGCGGCAAACATTTATACCCTGAACCGCCGTTTTGCGGAAATGAATCCGCTGACTGACATCAGTAAACGCCTGCAGGAATACAAACCACCTGTAAAAGAAGACATCAATGTGGTGACCATCAGACATGACACCATCATCAAAAAAACAGAAAAAAAGAATTTTTTCCGAAGACTGAAAGATGTTTTCAGTCCGGATATCGACAGCACGATTATCGTTACCAACCAACGAGTTGACACGCTTAAAGTGGCAAACACGGAATCCCCTTCCATATTGTCGGATGTGGACACTATCGCCCGAAAAGCCGGCCGGAAATACGAAGAACACATTCGTGATATTGAGGAACAAGTCAGCACCTTAATCAGCGCCGACCGGAAAATTTCCGCTGAAATTACAACGCTGTTGATGCGCTTGCATGAAGAAACCCTGGTTTCGGTTCTTGATGCCATCAACCAAAGCGAAGAAACCATCAACAGAAATTACGGCATTTCAATTATCGGTGGAGGAACTGCACTGGGACTGATTCTGCTTTTCATCCTGCTCATTATCAATGATGTTAACAAAGGAAAACAGGCACGTGAAAAGCTCAGGCAGGTGATGGAAAGCCGGCATCAGTTGTTGCTATCGGTTTCGCATGATATCAAAAGTCCACTCAGTTCGATCCTCGCATATCTTGAACTAAAAACCGGCGAAAGTGAAGATATTCGCAATATGCAACAGGCTGCGAAACACATTCTGGCCATGCTCGAAAATTTGTTGGAGTACTCGAGTCTGGAGCAGGGCACTTTACAGCTAACAATGTCTGATGTTGAGATCAGTCTGCTTGAAAAAGAAACTGTTGATATTTTCAAACCTTTGGCAGCTGCAAAAGGCTTACAGTTGCAACATGAAGCTGATGAAAAACGCATCCGCACCGATGCCATGAAAATCAAGCAAATCATCATCAACCTGATATCCAATGCGATTAAGTACACGCCCGAAGGAGAAGTGAATGTAAAACTCGGTTATGATGACAGCAAACTGATTATTCTTGTTAAAGATACTGGTGCCGGTATTCCGGCCGACAAACTGGATGCTATTTTCAAACCATTTACCAGGGTTGAAAGTAATAATGCACTGGCGCACGGAAGCGGCTTTGGAATGTATGTGGTAAAGGGACTGGTTGATATGTTAGGCGGAACGATACACATCGAATCTGAAACCGGGAAAGGAACACAAATTAAAGTTATTATTCCGGTTGAAACTGCTGAAAATATAATCAGCAACAGAAGCAGAAAAATAAAACTGCACGAAGATGATAAGATTACAGATGAATTGGTACGCAGGATGTTGAAACAGCTCGGTCACCAGATAGTGGAAGAAGACCATGATATCATCCTGACGGACATGGAGATGGGTGAGATTTCCGGATTAGACATTTTAAATAATGCGGGTAATGTTCCGGTGATATTGATGACGGGAAGAGGTGATTTCAGTGCTGCTAAGGCTGTTGAGCTGGGTTTTGCCGGTTTTATCGCAAAACCATTTACCTTGGATGATTTACGTTCTGTTTTCGGTGAATCCGATAACGTTAAAGATGAAAATAGTTTTCTGGCAGCAGATGACGAAGAAATCATGGCTTTGTTTCGGAATTCAACTGCTGAAAATCAGGCGCTGTTGCAACAAGCACTCGAAGCAGGAGATTTCAACAGGGCACAATCCATTTGCCATAAAATGCTGCCCATGTTTGCCCAACTGGGATATGATACTGAGGCTTTACGACGCATGGATGCCGGTCGGGGTAAGCCTTACGACGGCTGGCAGGAGGATGTAAAACAGATAATTGCAATCAGAGTTTGATTCCGTATTGATGCATCTTGTTGTAGAGCGTTTTACGGTCGATTTTAAGCAATTGTGCCGCCACGGTTTTATTACCCCTGGCAACCCGCAGGGCATGTTCGATTTGCTGTTTTTCGTTAGCAGGTTGCAGGGCTAAATCCTCGCCGGGGGCAGGTTGAATGAAGACCGGCAATTCATCGGAAGTAATCATATCTCCGGAAGCAAACAAAACCACACGACGCACCATGTTCCGCAGTTCCCGCAGGTTCCCGCTCCAGTGATGCTGCTCAAGCATTGCCAGCGCTTCCGGTGTAAAGCCTGTAATATTTTTATCCAGTTCTTTGTTTGCCTGTTTCAGAAATTCCGCTGCAAAAACGGCGACATCCCCTTTCCTGTCACGCAAAGGAGGCACAAAGATAGCGAACTCATTCAACCGGTGATATAAATCTTCCCTGAAACGACCTTCAGCGATGGCTGTTTCCAGGTTTTCATTGGTTGCTGCCAGAATTCTTACATCGATGTTGATATCGCGGGCTGCTCCAACCGGTCGTACCTTTTGTTCCTGCAGGGCACGCAACAGCTGCATTTGCACTTCATAAGATAAATTACCTACTTCATCAAGGAAAACCGTTCCCTGAGTAGCCTGCACAAAAACGCCGGTTTTATCTTCAATGGCTGAAGTAAAAGAGCCTTTCAGGTGACCGAATAATTCACTGGGTGCGAGTTCACGGGAGAGGCTGCCACAATCAACCGCGATAAAAGGCTTATCGTGGCGTGGACTGTTATCATGAATCATCCGGGCGATGTATTCCTTTCCGGTACCACTTTCACCCAGAATCAGCACAGACATCCGCGTGGGAGACACCTTCAGGATATGATCGTACATTTGGCGGGCAACAGCACTCTGACCCATCACCATATCCTTTTTAGTGGCTGGTTCTTTTGAAGCTTTTTTATCGGCAGGTTTTATTTTAAGTGCCTGATCAATTTTTTCTTTCAGTATGGAGGGGACAATCGGTTTTTCGAGGAAATCCTCTGCACCGAGTTTAATAGCAGCCACGGCACTTTGCACCTCTGCGTAACTGGTCATCACAATTACCGGCATATTCATTTTCTGTTCCCGCATCCATTGCAGCAACAGGATACCATCTCCATCAGGTAGCCGTAAATCAGTCAGCACAAGATGTATTTGTTGATTAGCTAAGGTATTTTGTGCATCCCTGACTTTGGCGCATAATACAGCATCGTAATCATTACGCTGAAACCACTTCTGCAACATCAGTCCGAAAGCGGTATCATCCTCTACTATCAATATCTTTTTCTGCATCGAAAGCAAAGGTAATGAATTTATAAAACTACATCAAACATAAATAAAAAAAAAATCCAACTAAATCATGGTGAAATAGTTGGATTTTTAATAAGTGTTTAAGATTTAATCATCGTAAGCATCCACAATTTGGTTAAGTCTCATCCAAATGCTTGCAGCAATTTGTTCATTTCCGTCAGGGTCTTGCGCAAATATTTCAATTTTCCCATCACCATTTCCATCTACAGCAC
>JAQVNN010000087.1 GCA_028703105.1 Paludibacter sp.
TGTGTCGCAGCATATTTTTTGGTTTTGTTTTGCGACATAAAGTTACTGAATATCAGTGACTTTGCCAAATTTGTATGCTGTTTTTTTCTTGTAAATCAGCAAGTTATTTTACTTGCGAAAGTTCAATAGATAATTATATCTAATAAACGGCATTACATGCCTGTAATTCTTTTTAAATTTTCTATCTGCTTATTCCACAATAAAATTGCATCTTCCACTTCCGATTTTTCTGCATAATCAGTGACATACAACACCACATCATTCGACAATTCGGAGGTGACAATTTTCATTTCAAAATAGGCTTCTGTTCCTTTGTCTTCCTCCCACTGAAAGCGAATATAATTATTCGGTTTAAAATGTAATAAATTGGCTTTCTGTTCATAATCATCCCATTTGAAAATGTAATTATCCTCTTCTGACGAAACATCGTCGGCAAACCATTCCGACAAGCCATGCACCGTACCGATACTGTTCCACAGAATTGCTGCAGAAGCATTGCTCAGGGGATATTCAATTTTAAATTTTTTCTTTTTCATGACCGGAAAATTTATAACCATTATTTTAGCGTTCGCAATATAGTAATTTTTGATGAATTTAATCATATTAATTGCATATTTTTATTGACAAGAAGTTAACATGAAGTTAAGAAATTAAAGAAGTTAGGAAGTTAAGTAAATCCTATTTTATATTCTGAATAAATTCATGTAAATTTGTGCTGCAAAATTTTAAATGAATATGTCTGACGATAAAAAAGTAATATTTTCGATGGTGCGGGTAAGTAAAACTTTCCCACCGCAAAAAAAAGTATTAAACGATATTTACCTGTCTTTTTTCTATGGAGCCAAAATCGGTATCATCGGTTTAAATGGCTCCGGGAAATCCACCCTGTTGAAAATCATCGCCGGAATTGAAAAAAGTTATGATGGCGAAGTAATTTTTTCACCCGGATACACAGTAGGCTACCTGGAACAGGACCCGCAGCTCGACCCCAGAAAGACCGTGAAAGAAATCGTGCAAGAAGGGGAGCAGGAAGTGATGGATTTGCTGGCTGAATACGAAGCCATCAACGAGCAATTTGCCAAACCGGATGCTGATTTCGACAAGCTGATTGCCCGCCAGGGGGAATTACAGGAAAAACTCGACCACGTGGATGCCTGGAATATCGACAACAAACTGGAGCGTGCGATGGATGCCCTGCGCTGTCCGCCGGAGGAAGCGCTGGTCTCCACTTTATCGGGAGGAGAACGTCGCCGGGTGGCCTTGTGTCGCCTGTTGCTTCGTCAGCCCGACATCCTGTTACTCGACGAGCCAACCAACCACCTCGACGCTGAATCGGTAGAGTGGCTGGAACACCACCTGCAACAATATCAGGGAACAGTAATCGCCATCACGCACGACAGGTATTTCCTCGACAACGTAGCTGGTTGGATTCTTGAACTCGACCGTGGAGAAGGCATTCCCTGGAAAGGTAATTACTCTTCGTGGTTGGAACAAAAAACCGCCCGCATGGCCATGGAAGAAAAGCAGGCCAGCAAACGCCGGAAAACACTCGAACGTGAGCTGGAATGGGTGCGCATGGCCCCGAAAGCCCGTCATGCTAAAGGGAAAGCCCGTCTCGAAGCCTACGACCGCTTGATGAACGAAGACCAGAAGGAAAGAGAAGAAAAACTGGAACTCTTTATTCCTAACGGACCCCGACTGGGAAATAAAGTAGTGGAAGCCATTGATGTATCGAAAGCTTTCGATGAAAAACTATTATTTGAAAACCTGAATTTCGTGTTGCCTCCTAATGGCATCGTCGGGATTATCGGTCCGAACGGCGCCGGTAAAACCACGCTCTTCCGCATGATGATGGGCATGGAAAAAGCCGACAAAGGTACTTTCGAGGTTGGGGAAACGGTGAAAATCGGGTATGTAGATCAAAGTCATACCGACATCGACCCCAACAAAACAGTGTTTCAGATAATCTCCGGCGGCACTGAATTCATCCGCGTAGCGGGAAAAGAAATCAACGCCCGTGCCTACCTGGCTCGGTTTAATTTCACCGGCGGCGATCAGGAGAAACTCTGTGGAGTATTATCCGGTGGAGAACGCAACCGCCTGCACCTGGCTCTGACGCTGAAATCGGAAGCCAACGTGTTGTTGCTCGACGAACCAACCAACGATATCGACGTGAACACCCTCCGCGCTCTTGAAGAAGGACTTGAAGCCTTTGCCGGTTGCGCTGTAGTGATTTCGCACGACCGCTGGTTCCTCGACCGTATTTGTACCCACATCATTGCTTTCGAAGGCAATTCACAGGTGTTTGTATTCGAAGGCTCATATTCAGAATATGAAGAAAACAAAAAAATGCGACTCGGCGACGAAGGTCCGAAACGAATCAGATATAAGAAACTAATGTAAAATTAAAACGGAAAACGTAGAGACGTACGGCCGTGCGTCTCTACCAATTAAACATAAAAAATCATGAGAACCCTCATCAAATTAACATTTTTATTATTGATCATGCACAGTTGCACGAACAGAACGAACATCGAATATCCTGAAACCAGGAAAGATACCATCGTGGATAATTACTGGGGAACATCGGTTTCTGACCCCTACCGGTGGTTGGAGAATGACCGTTCAGAAGAAACAGAAGCGTGGGTGATTGCCCAGAATCAGGTTACCTACAGTTATCTTGAGAAAATACCTTTCAGAAATAAGCTGAAAGAACGGTTTACCGAATTGATGAATTATCCGAAATATAGTTCTCCGAAAAAAGTAAACAATAAATATTATTTTTATAAAAATGACGGTTTACAGAACCAAAGCGTATTGTATGAACTCGACTCGCTGACCGCCGAACCAAAAGTGTTGCTGGATCCGAACAAACTCTCAACAGACGGGACAGTTGCTTTATCACAGGCATCCTTTTCGAAAGATGGGAAGTACTTAGCTTACAGCATCGCCAAAAGCGGCTCCGACTGGAACGAAATCTTTGTGATGGAAATAGCTACCCGCAATTTACTGTCCGACCACATCGAGTGGGTCAAGTTCTCAGGTATTTCCTGGCAGGGTGATGGATTCTACTATTCAGCCTACAGTAAACCGGAAACAGGAAAAGAATACTCCAACAAAAACGAGTATCAAAAGGTATTCTACCACAAAATTGGCCAAACGCAGGATAAAGACAATATTATTTACGAAAACAAACAATTTGCACTCAGGAACTGTGGCGCCGTGATAACCGAAGACGAAAAATTCCTCTTTATATCTGAAAACGAATCCACATCAGGTAATTCGTTGCTGATGAAAGACCTGACAAAGGCAAATGCCAAACCAGTACTCATTGCTCCGGGTTTTAAATCGGATTTCGACGTAATTGACCATTATCAGGGTAAAATTTACGTCCTGACCAACTACAAAGCGCCCAACCAGCAATTGATGGTTTTCGACCCGGCAAAACCCCAACTTGAAAATTGGCAAACGCTTGTACCCGAAACTAAAAACGTGTTGGGATCAGCCTCTATTATTGGTGGCAAATTGTTCCTCAACTACCTGCAAGATGCGTCTCATCATTTATTGGCTTACAATACGGAGGGAAAGCAGCTGTTTGAAGTCAAACTTCCTACCATCGGTACTGTAGGCATTTCAGGCAATATGGATGACAATGAGGCATTCTATACTTTCACCTCCTATACTTTTCCTCCTACCATTTACCGGTACGATGTGGCAGAAAATAAAGCCGAACTATTCCGTAAATCAGAAGTTGCATTTAACTCGGAGGATTATATCAGCGAACAGGTTTTCTATACATCCAAAGATGGTACTAAAGTCCCCATGAGCATTACTTATAAAAAAGGCATGAAAAAGAACGGTAAAAATCCCGTGATGCTGTATGGCTATGGAGGTTTCAACATCAGTTTACTTCCTGGTTTTAGCGCTGTCAGAATTCCATTTCTGGAAAAAGGAGGCATCTATGCCATAGCTAACCTGCGCGGAGGTGGTGAATACGGAGAATTATGGCATAAAGCCGGAACCAAAATGCAAAAACAAAATGTATTCGATGATTTCATTGCCGCAGCAGCGTATCTGATTGCTGAAAAATACACCAACCCGAAGAAATTAGCCATTAACGGCGGATCCAATGGTGGTTTACTCATCGGAGCCTGTATGACTCAACGTCCAGACTTATTTGCCGTAGCTATTCCTGAAGTAGGCGTACTAGACATGCTGCGCTACCAGAAATTCACCATCGGATGGGCATGGGCTACTGATTACGGCAAAGTTGAAGATAGCAAAGAGATGTTCGAATACTTGCTGGGTTATTCACCTTTACACAACCTGAAGAAAGGGACGAACTACCCCGCTACTCTGATTACCACCGGCGACCACGATGACCGTGTGGTGCCTGCCCATTCATTCAAGTTTGCAGCAACTTTACAGGCAGCCAATTCAGGCAAAAACCCCACACTCATCCGGATTGATGTCAACGCCGGACACGGAGCGGGCAAGCCCATCAGCAAAATCATTGATGCCCAAACCGATGTGTGGGCGTTTGTGATGCAGAATTTGGGAATGAGGTATTAGTGGGTAGTGGTTAGTGGTTAGTAGAGACGCACAGCCGTGCGTCTATTAGCGAATAGTGAATAGTAAAAACGGTGACTGAAAACTGGAGACCGACGACTGGCGTCTGGCGTCTGGCGACTGAAAAAAATTGGCACAATATCCAAATTGATTATTGGCGCGTTAAAAAATTTAGTTATCTTTGCACTCGCAAAAAATTCAGGGCGGGATAGCTCAGATGGTTAGAGCGTCGGATTCATAACCCGGAGGTCACGAGTTCAACTCTCGTTCCCGCTACAAAAAGAGGACTTATCACTAAAATAGTGGAAAGTCCTCTTTATTTTTCCACATACTCATTTGTAAATGAACCATTTACAACAAATAATTCATTGACTTTTGAAGTTAGATATTGACGACTTTTCGTGTCAAGGATTATACACTCTTACTACCAATCATTTTTAACTTTTTTGATATTTTTTTTATCATTTATTTTGTATGTTCAAATATTGTTCGTAATTTTACGAACAACAAACAATAATAATAAATTACTCATGGATAGCTGTAAAAATAAGGAAATAACATTTGATAATGAAACCCTTGCCCGCTTTGCTAAAGCGATGGGACACCCCACACGTATTGAAATTCTACGCTTTCTTGCATCATTAGACAGCTGTTATTTCGGCGACATTCACAACGAACTGCCAATCTCTAAAGCTACCGTTTCTCAACATTTGAAAGAGCTGAAAGATGCCGGATTAATTCAGGGAGAAATTGAAACTCCCAAGGTAAAATACTGTATCAATCAGGAAAATTGGGAAAAAGCCCAATTATACTTCGAACAATTTTTTCATTCGCAACAAGTCAAAGCCTTTTGTTGTAAATAATTTAAACAAATTTATATCGTATTATTATGAACATTCAGGTATTGGGTACAGGGTGTCCCAAATGTAAAACCCTCGAAAAAATAACCCGTGAAGTAGTAGCAGAAGTGGGTATTGATGCAAATATAACTAAAGTGGAAGACATTATGGAAATTATGAAATTCAATGTAATGACAACACCTGCTTTAGTGGTCGATGGCGAAGTAGTTTTAAAAGGTCGTGTGCCTTCAAACAGTGAATTAAAGGAAATTCTAACCAATAAAGTATTCAGAATATGAAAAAAGTTGTTTTATCATTTCTCGTTGTACTTTCTATACTCGCTCTTTTCACTGCAAATGCAGGTACCCCTTCAAAAAGCAAAACTACGGCAGTCGCTAACGCTGCAAAAGTAGAAGTGTATTATTTTCATTTTACCCGTCGATGTGTAACTTGTCAGGCAGTCGAAACGGAAACAAAAGCTGCAATTAATGCCCTATATCCTGTACAGGCTAAAAAAGGTTTAGTTACTTTTAAGACAGTGAATCTCGAAGAGAAATCAAGTTTAGCATTAGCTAAAAAATGTAAAGCAGAAGGTCAATCACTTTTGGTTATTAGTGGAAATGAACGTTATGATTTAACAGACCAGGGGTTTATGTATGCCAAAAGTAATCCTGAGAAACTCAAAGCCGAGTTAAAAAAAACGATTGATCCGTTAATCAAATAACCAATGCATGGATTTTCTACAAAGCATATTAGATAACTCCCAATATGCCTTTATTACGGCACTTGTTTTAGGGCTAATGACTGCCATTAGTCCCTGCCCGTTGGCAACCAACATTTCTGCCATTGGCTTTATTAGCAGAGATATTGAAAACCGGAGAAAAGTATTTATAAACGGCCTGATTTACACTGTGGGAAGAGCTTTCAGTTATACAATGTTAGCTGTGATAATTTTCTTTGGGGCAAGCAAACTAAACATATCCCTGATGTTTCAGGGCTGGGGTGAAAAGTTATTAGGCCCGGTTCTTATTCTGATCGGCTTGTTTATGATTGATGTGATTCAACTGAAATTTCCGGGCTTCTCCGGCTTAACTGAAAAATTGGGCAAAAAAAGCAAAGACAGTTATTGGAGCACATTTTTCTTAGGCGTGGTGTTCGCATTGGCATTTTGTCCTTATAGCGGTGTGCTGTATTTTGCCATGCTCATTCCTATGACAGTAGCAAGTGCAAGCGGCCTCTACTTGCCTGTTGTTTTTGCTATTGCTACCGGACTTCCCGTTATCCTTTTTGCATGGTTATTAGCTTTTGCGGTTGGTAATGTCGGCAAATTATATAATCAAATAAAAACTTTTGAACTCTGGTTCAGACGAGTTGTTGCTGTGCTATTCATTTTTGTGGGCATTTATTACGTTGTACTATTCTTTTTGTAAGAGAAAAAAATTAAACACGCATTGGGGTTGGAATCAAAATGTAGATTGCTATAAAATGGTTTAAAAAGAAAAATTATGATACAAACTTTTGCAAATTGGCTTATTTATAACGTATTCGGTTTAAATGCACAAAGTCATTGGGGATCAGCATTGAATTTTTTTGTTTACGACACAATTAAAATATTGCTTTTGTTATTTAGTATTACTTTTATAATGGGATATATAAACTCCTATTTCCCTGTTGATAGAGTAAAAAATTACATTACGGGCAAAAAACTATATGGTTTAGAATATTTACTTGCTGTAGTTTTAGGTGCTGTAACTCCTTTTTGTTCCTGTTCTTCAATTCCCTTATTTATAGGTTTTGTAAAGGGTGGCATTCCATTAGGGGTTACTTTTGCTTTTCTGATTAGTTCTCCCTTAATCAGTGAAATTGCTATTGCAATGTTTTGGGGTTTATTTGGTTGGAAAGCCACACTAATTTACATTATCAGCGGTATGATATTAGGTATGTTAGGAGGTTATTTACTTGGTAAACTAAAACTGGAACGTTTGCTTACTCCCTGGGTAAAAGATGTATTACAACAAAAAACAGAAATAAATAACAACGAAAGCATTGCTCGGCAGACGTTTATTCAGCGATTTCCAAATGTTACAAAAGAGGCATGGGATATTGTAAAGTCCGTATTTATTTATATCATTATTGGTATTGGTATTGGTGGTGCTATACATGGTTTTGTCCCAACAGGATTTTTTGAAGAATATATTGGCAAAACTAATCCATTTGCCGTTCCACTGGCCGTATTATTCGGGACACCTATGTATGCCAATCCTGCGGGAGTAGTTCCAATTGTAGGTTCTTAATTACTAAAGGTGTTCCAATGGGTACTGCTTTAGCTTTTATGATGTCGGTAATTGCTATTTCTCTTCCCGAAGCTATGATGCTCAAAAGAGTTATGACTTTAAAATTAATGTCTTATTTCTTCGGATTTGTTATTTTAAGCATTATCATTTCCGGATATATTTTTAATATGATACTATAATTTATTAAACTTTCGCAAGTATGATAACTTGCTGATATATAGCAAAAAAGCAGCATATAAATTTGGTAAAGTCACTGATATTCAGTAACTTTATGTCGCAAAACAAAACCAAAAAAATATGCTGCG
>JAQVNN010000088.1 GCA_028703105.1 Paludibacter sp.
TTTCAAATGCGCTGCAAAGATACGTGATTTTTTTATTTGTACAATGCTTTTGAGAAATATTTTTCAAATTTTTATACAAAAGAAATCAGAATTATTTTTTCACTTTGATTCCACAACCCACAGCAACTGTAACATCTTTTTTTACAGGTTTTTTGTTCAACAGGGCTTCAACAGCATCTTCCACATATTTTTCAGAGACATCGTTAGCATCTTTGTAATTATTGTCGATAGCACCAATATATTTTACCACCAACTGTTTTTTTTCTTTCTGCAGGATGAATACATGCGGAGTTTTTGTGGCACCATATTGTGGAAAAATTTGTTGTCCGGCATCTACTAAATAAGGGAATGTAAACTTCTTTTTTGCATGTTTCTTTTGCATAAGTTCAAAGCCATCACTGGTTGATACTTCAGGATCATTTGAATTGATAGCGATGACCGGGAATCCTTTGGTTTTGTATTTACGATCCAGTGCAATCAACCGGCTTTCGTATGCTTTGGCATAAGGACATTCATTGCAGGTAAAAACGACAATAAATCCTTTGGCATCTTTATAGTCGGCAAGTGATACCATGCGCTCATCCACATTTTTTAAACTGAAATCGGTTGCGATATCTCCGGGTTTATAGCCTTGTGCATAGAGCGAAAGGGTAAGGAATGACAAGAATGTCAGTAAAGTCAATTTTGATGTTGTTTTCATAAATCAGTTAATTTAAATATTGATCGATAATTTCTGTTAATTCAGCTTTGTGGAATTGTTTTTCCACAAACTTTAATTTCTTTCCGTTTTTGTAGAAAACGGTAGCAGGGATGGAGCCGGTCCAGCCTTTGTCAACTTTCGGCATCCAGTAATTCATGCGTTTGGTGTCATCTAACAGATATACATCTGCAGTTATCTGATTGTCTTTTAAGAAAGGGATAACATCTGATTTCAGGTTATCTTTGTCATCAAGTGAAACCAATATCATTTTGAAATCAGTTCTGGATGAGAATTTGTTGTTGACTTCCATGAAATCGGGAATTTCCCTTACACAAGGTCCACACCAGGTTGCCCAGAAATTGACTACAAGCACATCATCAATCTTTTCGGTAATTTCCTGAAGATCCTCGTATTTTATGACTCCTTTAAACGTGTCAGCTGATTTTTTCTGAGCGTATGCGGCAAACAGCAGTCCTGATGTCAGTAATGTTATTATTAATCTGTGCATGTATCTTATTCTTAATTTGTTGTTGTTATACTGAATTGATTACACTTTTACATCAAACTTAAAACAAGCTTGATTTGTTCATGAAGAAACAATTTTTATAATTTGTTAAATTTTAATTGAGATGGTTGGATATAAAAAAGCAGACCTTCTCCTTTATGGAAAAAGTCTGCTTAAATAATTTATGGATATAACGAGTTAGTATCCTCTGATAGCTTCAATACCCGGCAATACTCGACCTTCGATGGCTTCCAGTAAAGCGCCGCCTCCGGTTGACACGTATGATACGCCGTCGTACAAACCGAATTTGTTTACGCAGGCAACTGAGTCGCCACCGCCTACCAGTGAGAAAGCACCGTTTTTGGTTGCTTCAACGATGGCATTCCCTACGGCACGGGAACCGGAAGTGAAGTTGTCGAATTCAAAGACGCCGGTCGGACCGTTCCACAAGATGGTTTTGGATTTTTTAATCACATCAGCGAAAATCTTTTCTGTTTCAGGACCGATGTCTAAACCTTCCCAACCATCAGGTATTTCGTCCACTTTTACAAAACTGGTTTTTGCATCATTGCTGAAGTTATCAGCAATTTTTGTATCCACGGCTAATACCATGTTGACCCCGTTTTTCTTTGCTTTTTCAAGCAGTTCGAGTGCTAAATCAAGTTTGTCATCTTCGCAGATTGAGTTACCTATTTTGCCTCCGAGGGCTTTGGTAAAGGTGTAAGTCATACCACCGGCGATGATGAGATTGTCAACTTTGGTCAGCAGGTTTTCAATAATTTCAATTTTGGATGAAACCTTTGAACCTCCCATGATGGCTGTGAACGGACGAGCCGTATTTTTCATGATTTTTTCAACAGCGTTCACTTCTTTTTCCATCAGATAGCCAAACATTTTGTTGTTTTCGTCGAAATGTTTAGCAATAAGTGCAGTGGAAGCGTGTGCACGGTGGGCAGTTCCGAAGGCGTCATTTACATAGCAATCGGCATAAGATGCCAGGGTTGCAGTAAATTTTTTCTGACTTTCCTTTACCGCTTTTTTAGCTTCTGCTTTGTCCTCTTCTGTTGCAAATTCACCACGAGGTTTACCTTCTTCTTCAGCATAGAAGCGGAGGTTTTCGAGCAGCAGCGCTTCACCGCCTTTTAAAGCAGCCGCCATAGCAGCAGTTTCTTCGCCCATGCAGTCCGGTGCAAATTTCAAATCCACGCCCAGTAATTTTGATACGTGAGGTACGATAACTTTCAATGAATATTTTGTATCCGGATTTTTTTTCGGACGACCCATGTGTGAGGCAATGATTAGCGCACCGCCATCAGCCAGGATTTTCTTCAGAGTAGGCAAAGCTGCACGGATGCGGTTGTCATCCGTAATTTGAAAGTTCTCATCAACAGGTACGTTGAAGTCCACCCGAACAAAGGCCTTTTTGCCCGCGAAATTAAATTTGTCGATAGTTTGCATAATTATTTTAATTTGTTTTAAATTCGTATTTCACCTTTTTCAGCTCCTGATTGGCCTCCACGATTTTCTTTTTCAGATTTTCTTTATAAGTGGCCAGTTTTTCCTGTAAAAATACATCTTCGGTAGCCATCATTTGTATGGCAAGAATGGCAGCATTCTGAGCAGCATTGATCCCGACAGTTGCAACAGGAATTCCCGGAGGCATCTGAACAATGGCGAGGAGTGCGTCCAGGCCATCCAGACTTGCATTGATAGGTACACCGATAACCGGAATGGTGGTCATTGATGCAATAACACCTGGTAAGTGGGCAGCCATACCGGCAGCGGCAATAATGACCCGGATTCCATTTTCGCGGGCTTTAGTAGCAAAAATTTCCACTTCTTTGGGAGTTCTATGTGCCGATAAAGCATTAATTTCAAACGGAATTTGAAATTCGTTCAATAAAGCGGCAGCTTTTTCCATCACTGGCAGGTCAGATGTGCTACCCATAATAATACTTACTTTTGGAGTCATAAATATAGTTTTGAATTGTTATTGTCTAAAGTCTAAAGTCAACAGTCTAAAGTCAACAGTCTAAAGTCTAAAGTCTAAAGTCAGATGTACGTTTTCCGCTATTCACTGAAAAACTATCCAACTAATGCTGCGTAATCATCAGCAGATAGCAGGTTGTTGAGTTGTGCCGCGTCGGCAATTGCCAGTTTAACCATCCAACCTGCGCCGTAAGGGTCGTTGTTGACCAATTCAGGCTCATTTTCCAGCGCGCTGTTTAATTCCAGCACTTCGCCGGAAACGGGCATAAACAATTCAGAAACAGTTTTAACAGCCTCAACCGTTCCGAAAACTTCACCGGTAGCCAACTTTTCGCCAACCGTTTCAATTTCCAAATAAACGATTTCACCCAGTTCGTTTTGAGCATAATCGGTAATGCCTACATAGGCAACATCACCTTCTACACGAATCCACTCGTGTTCTTTGGTGTACTTTAAATCAGTAGGAATGTTCATGATGAATGATTTTATAATTTTATAATGTTTATTATAATGAGAATTTACAATACAAAGGGAAATGGTCAGAATGGTGTGTTTTATTATCTAACTTAAATGATTTTAGTTTCAGGGAAGCATCGTACAGTACATGATCAATCCGGAATTTCAGGACAGCATCACTGAAAGTCCAGCCTAACCCTAAACCGGTATCCACAAAAGCATCCTGTAGATTTTGCCTGATAGTAGTGTAGGTATAGGAGGAGGGAAGATCGTTGAAATCGCCCACAACCAAGACCGGATAAGGAGATTCGGAAATTTTTTCCGATACCACATCAGCCTGTTTTGCCCTGATGCGGTAAGCGCCACCCAGTTTTCTGGAGAAATGCATGGTTGTACCTTTGATATGCTCTGTGTCAAAATTATCTTTAAGTCTGATGGCCATTACCTTATCGTTCTCTGTAATTTTATTTGATTCCAGATGACAGTTAAACACCCTGATTATTTTTCCATTAATATTGACATCAGAAAAAATAGTCGTGTTGTAGTTCGATTGATACTCAACGACTGATTTATTGACTATTGGAAATTTTGAGAAAGTTGCATTTCCAAAAAATGACCATCCGGTATTAACCTTGAAATGAATATGATGATAAGGGTATTTTTGAAAAATTTTTAGTAAATCTTCTTCTGTCAGGTGTTCTTTTCTCGCACTGGCAGAATACTCTTGAATACAAAGAATATCCGGGTCCTTATCCAGCATGTATTGTATGACTGGATTGGGCGACTTTGGCGCATGCTTTGCCATCATTGCATTGGCATAGGTGTTATACGTCATCAGAGAAAAATTATATTCTCCACTGAAGCTCTCTGTGTTATTGAAATTTAGCGGAATAGTATTTTTAATTATCGTCCAACACAAGAGTATCACTGATAGGGATATCAGAAAATGCCATTTTTTCAACAACATCCAAAAAAACACAAAAAAGATGTTCAGAGGGATTAAGGCGGGCAATAAAAGCGTGGTATAAGCCGGTATAAGCAATTTTTCGGGACTTACACGAGAGGCAATGAAAGCCATAACCATGAGCACGGCTACAATCAGATTTGCTGTAATGAACAATAATTTTATCAGTCCTTTGCCCAGGTTCATAAATACTTAGCTGTTGAATAATGTGGATTGTATCATTTTCCTTGCTCGAATAACTTTCTTTTTTCCTCGGAAGTCAGGCTTCCGTATCCTGAAGTTTTTATTTTATCGAGAATACGATCAATTTCTGCCATGTTTCTTGCCTTTGTCATATTGTATTCGGCATCCGACATTTTCCTCCCTGATGTTGCAGTACGTTTAACCTTTAACTTTCTGTTTCTGAATAGGTTGGATAGTTTATCCATCAGCCTGTTGAAGGTTTTCGTATGATCTTTTCCGCGTCGCAAAGATACAACAAAAAAATAACCGTACAAAGCCCCGCCCAGATGTGCCAGTTGACCCCCCGCATTGCTTGAAGTAATACCAAAAAAACTGGTCAGCACCGCTGCAATGGCGATGTATTTCAGTTTAACAGTTCCTATTAGTATAAATCTCATTTCCATGTTCGGAGCCTGAAAGGCTGTAGCTACGATGATTGCCATGATAGAGCCGGATGCACCCATTAGGATGCTGACTTCAGCTAGCTGAGAGAACAAGGGAAAAATATTATAAGCTACTATATACACAAACCCGGCTGTCAGTCCGCCGAAAAAATACAGTCCGGATAACTGCTTTTCTGTAAAGAATATCAGAAATAGCTTACCAAACCAGTACAAGGCAAACATATTGAACAGGATGTGAAAGAAATCCCGGTGCAGGAACATGTAAGTTACCAGTGTCCAGGGTTTGTAAAGCAAAGTTCCGAAGTTCGATGGCAAGGCCAGAAAACGGAAAATGAAATCACCCTGCAAGGTAAACAGTTTCATGACGATCATGAAAATCTGCAGTAACAGATACAGAGCGATATTGAGATATATCAAGCGGGTAACGGCATTCCCTTGCCGGTAGGTTTGTTTCAGATTCTCTAACAGATTCATGGCGTGCGCTTTTTTATATTAAAAACGAAATGATCTTTTCTTCCAGATCAGGATTAAAATGATACCGAAAAGCATTCCCCCCAGGTGAGCAAAATGTGCAACGCTATCGCCCGAAAAGTTTGCAACCCCGAGGAATAATTCAGCTACCCCGTAAATCAGGACAAACAACCTGGCTCTGATGGGAACAGGGAAAAACAACAGCATCAGTTTTACATCCGGGAAAAGCCATCCGAAAGCCAGTAGTAGCCCGAAAACAGAGCCGGAAGCTCCAACGGTAACCGGTAGATTCAGAAACATGCGTTTGAGCTCAATTAGATCGGCTGCATTAAAATGTGTCAGGCTGCTTAACCTGAAATACTTTTCCAGTACATGCTGATATGTTAGCAAATGCTCTCCGGAGTTAGCAGTAATTGCTTCATTCATCGCCACAACAACCTGATGGTATTCTACTGTCCAGAAAACCTGCTGTACGATTCCTGCCCCTAAGCCCGTTATCAGGTAATAGATCAGGAAACGTTTTGGTCCCCAGAAGTTTTCAAGTACCCCGCCAAACATGTACAGCGCGAACATGTTGAAGAAAAGGTGACCGAAACCACCGTGCATGAACATGTAAGTGATCAGTTGCACGAGATTGAATTTATCGGAAGCCCAATAGTGCATTCCAAGTATATCGGTTAAATCAAGCGCGATTCCCCAACGACGAAAAATACCGGGAGACAATATTGTGGCCAGCCATAGAATCGCGTTAATGGCAATTAAATTCTTCACTACAGGAGGTATACTGCTCAGAAATGATGGACGGTAACTGTTCATTATAGGACATTTAAATTGATAAAATGAAGGACAAAAATAATCAAAATATCCCCAAAAATATGTTTTCTAACATCTTTTTTGATTTGATGAAAAAAAATACATTATTTTTTGTAGAAAATGTTTGTTTTTACGAATCAATCTATTACATTTGCTGTCTGATAAACAATTTACTTGTGTCTAATCTTTTTAAAATTTATCCAAATTATGAACAAAGCAGAATTAATCAATGCTATCGCTGCAGGAGCAGGTTTAAGCAAAGTTGATGCAAAAAAAGCACTTGATGCTACAGTTAAAGCCGTATCTAACGCATTAGTTGCAGGTGATAAGGTAAGTTTAATCGGTTTTGGAACATTCTCTGTAGCTGCCCGTAGCGCACGTCAGGGTATCAATCCTAAAACTAAAAAACCCATTAAAATTGCTGCTAAAAAAGTTGCTAAATTTAAAGCCGGCGCTGAACTTGCTGCTGCCGTTAACTAATTACGCTTTAGATTTATCTTACTAAAGGAATATGATTTTTCATATTCCTTTTTTTGCGTTAAATTGATGATCTCTCACTACGTTCGAGATGACATTCAGCTAGTTACATTATAGCAAGGGGTGGTGGTTGGCGGCATTGCCGCCAACCACCACCCCTTGCTAACAAAGTCATTACAATATTCTGTCATTCTGAGCGAAGCGAAGAATCTAATCATTTTATATGTTATAACTGATTGATATTAAATAAATCACATGATTGTTTTACTTTCTCCTGCCAAAATTCAAAACTTCAACAAGCAGGTTGTAACATCGAAGTTCAGTATTCCGGAGTTCCTGGATGAAGCAAGTGAACTCGTTGAATTGATGCGGCAGCTTTCGCAGGAGGAAATCACCAAACTGCTTGAAATCAATGTGCAATTGACTCGCCTGAACTTAGACCGGTACATCCGTTGGCAATTGCCTTTTACCCCTGAGAATGCAAAACAGGCCGTTTTTGTTTTTGATGGAGAAGTATATAGGGGTTTGGATGCCCAAACGCTGTCCCCTGAAGAAATTGACTACTTGCAGCAACATCTGCGACTTTTTTCCGGTTTATATGGTGTGCTGAAACCGTTAGACCTGATGCAGCCGTACCGGTTAGATGTGAGTTCAAAACTGAATAATTATGCAGGAAAAGATTTGTACCCTTTTTGGAAAAAGAAGGTGACGGAGAGTATCGCGAAAGAGTTGAAAACATCGGGAGAACCTCAGTTGTTGCTGAATTTGGCTTCTTCAGAATACGCGAAACTGATAGATCTGAAAGGCAGTAAGATGCGCATGATTAATGTGGAGTTTCTTGAATATCACGATGATAAATTAAAGCAAATCGTGGTTTACACGAAAAAAGCCAGGGGGATGATGACACGTTATGTTATTCAGAACAGGATAGAAGATGAAGAGGATTTGAAAGGCTTTAATGAAAGCGGATATTGGTTTAACGAACAACTATCATCTAAGAATAA
>JAQVNN010000089.1 GCA_028703105.1 Paludibacter sp.
GTATTCTTTAAACTCTTAAACCAATAACTAACCACTATCCATTAACCACTATCCACTATTTAATATCGCCTTCGGCAATCAGGTATTCAGCAATCTGAACAGCGTTCAGGGCGGCGCCTTTCTTGATTTGGTCGCTAACACACCAGAAGGTAATACCATTGGGGTTAGCCAGGTCCTTACGGATACGACCAACATGAACCGGATCTTTTCCTGACAAAAACAACGGCATCGGATATTTCTTTTCAGCCGGATTGTCGATAACCTTTACTCCAGGAGCAGCAGCAAAAGCAGCACGGGCTTCTTCAATTGAGATAGGTCTTTCTGTTTCAGCCCAAACACTTTCTGAGTGCGCACGTAAGGCAGGAACACGAACACACATGGCACTTACTTCAATGTCAGAGTGCATAATTTTACGAGTTTCGTGATACATCTTCATTTCTTCTTTGGTGTACCCATTTTCGGTGAAAACATCCACCTGAGGAATGAGGTTATATGCTAACTGATAAGCAAATTTATTTACTGTTGGTTCTTCACCGGCCAGTACCTGACGATATTGTAGTTCCAGTTCATCCATGGCAGCAGCACCTGCACCGGAAGCAGCCTGATAGGTTGAAACATGTACACGTTTGATATGCGACAGATTTTCAATTGCTTTCAGGGCGACAACCATCTGGATGGTCGTGCAGTTGGGGTTCGCGATGATGCCGCGCGGACGATTTTTCGCATCAGCGGCATTTACTTCGGGAACAATTAACGGGATATCATTTTCCATACGGAAAGCGCTTGAGTTGTCGATCATCACGGCTCCGAATTTGGTAATATCTTCAGCGTATTCTTTGGAAATACTTGCTCCGGCAGATGTAAATACGATGTCAAAACCCTTGAAATCATCCCCATGCTTTAATTCCTTCACGGTTAATTTTTGTCCTTTGAACACATAAACTTTTCCTGCACTACGTGAAGAACCAAATAAAGCTAACTCAGTCAAGGGGAAATTACGCTCTTCGAGTACGCGTAAAAACTCTTGGCCTACGGCACCGCTGGCACCAACAATTGCTACTTTCATTTTTTTAATTTATTTTATAGTGATTTCTGTTTTTATTGTTTCATAAAAATATAACTTTGTTCTTTGTTTTAAACCTAAACCAATCAGTTGGTTAAGCTATATTTTGCGACTGCAAAAGTAATTCATTTTAATAGATTTGACAACCTTATGAAAAGTTACATGCTGTTTTTTTTGTTTTTTACGCCTTTTTTCTGTTTTACGCAGGTTTCAGAATCATTTTCTGATGGAAATTTTACCCGGGATCCGACCTGGACAGGTACAGTTTCCAATTTTATCGTCAATTACGCGTTTCAGCTGCAATCAGCGGCTCCGGTAGCTTCTACTTCTTATCTGTTCACACCTTCATATGCCATCGAAAACGCAGTATGGGAATGTCGTCTGAAAATCGAATATCCTACTTCGTCTTCGAATTATGCCTGTATGTACATCATTTCGGATGTAAGTACATTAGAAAACGGAATAAAAGGCTATTTTGTTCAGGTAGGAGGCATCGATGATGAAATATCATTATATTTTCAAGAAGGTATGCAAAAAGTAAAAATCATTGATGGGATTGATAAACGAACCGATGGAAAACCCGTGGATATCAGTGTGAAAGTTACCCGCGATAGTTTGTCAGTTTTCCGGCTGTATTCAAAGCTTTCATCAGAAACTGAATACGTTCTTGAGGGAGAGGTGCAAAACAGCAAGGTGCAGAAATCGAAGTACTTTGGCCTTTCGTTTACCAATACAGCCACGACTGGCAATTGTTACTATTTTGATGATATACGGGTTACGGGATTAATGATTCAGGATGTAATTCGCCCTGAATTGACATGGATGAAAATCATGACCCCAAGCAGATTGGCTATTCATTTCTCTGAACCGGTTGAATTTTCAGGTTTTCAAATCAAAATTGATGGAGAGGATACAAGGATTATCGAACAACAGATGGCAGAAAACCAGGAATCAATCCAGGTAGAGTTAGACATGGAATTTCAGCCAGGCAAGCGGTATGTTGTTCAAGTGAACGGTGTGAAAGATGATGCTGGGAATTCACTCCTGAACAATCAAAAAGCAGTTGGCATGACAGAACCCATCAGTGCTGGTGACATTGTGTTTAATGAAGTCATGTTTCATCAGCCTGACTCTTCAGCAGAATACATTGAGTTTTATAACCGGTCGGGAAAGGTGATAGATTTATCCGGAATGGTTTTTACAACGCGAAAATCTGATGGATCAGTTAATTCAGGCAATAAATTTCCAGATGGATTATGCATGTTCCCAAAAGATTATCTTGCTGTTACAAGTGATGCGTCAGCTGTTAAAAGACGCCATGCTTGTCCGGACGAAGCCAACCTGATCGAAACCGGCTGGAATGCGTTGAATAATGAATCAGCAACTCTTATACTTACAAATTCCAATAAAGATACAATTTTTGATGAATTCAGTTATCTGGCGTCCATGCACCATGTACTCGTGAAACATCCGAAAGGTGTTGCGCTTGAACGAATCTATGTTGATTTGCCTACACAGGATTTACAAAACTGGCATTCGGCATCAAGTTCACATAACTATGGCACACCGGGATTTAAAAATTCTCAGTACCGGGATCTTAATCCTCAGTCACAAGACAAAGAAAAACACTTCTATCTTGAAAGTCAAATCTTTTCTCCTGATAATGATGGAGATAACGATGTGTGCGTGTTGCGTTACGAAGTTCCTATGGCAGGTTATCTTGTTAACATAACTGTTTTATCGGCTACCGGCGAAAAGGTGTTTGCCCTGGCTGAGCAGTATATCGCAGGAAAGAACGGTTATTTTATGTGGGATGGGCGTAATAGTACAGGAAGGATCTCAAATATCGGAATTTATGTTTTTTATATTGAAATTTTTCATCCGGAGTCGGGAGAAAGAAAACAAATAAAACTTCCTGTTGTGCTTTCTTCCCGATAAATTTGAAAAAATTAACACCTAATATCCGATAAATCAGCTATCTTTGCACACGTTTATAAAATAAAATAAAGAAATTAATGGAGAAAATAAGTTATGCGTTAGGGGTTAGTTTGGGAAATAACCTTAAAAACAGTGGTTTTACAGGGTTGGATTATCAAAAACTTTCTGATGGGATCAAACACGTAATACAAGATGAAAAATTAGAGATGAGTATCCAAAAAGCCCAGGCAATCATCAACGATTATTTCCAAAAATTACAAGAAAAAGCGTTCGAACAGAATATCCAGGAAGGAAAAAACTTTTTAGCTGAAAATGCGAAAAGAGCAGCAGTAAAAACTACCGCCAGCGGACTTCAATATGAGGTTATCAAAGAAGGTAAAGGTGAAAAACCTACTGCCGATGACCGGGTAACAGTGCATTATCATGGAACACTCCTCAATGGAGAAGTGTTTGATAGTTCTGTGAATCGCGGAGAGCCCGCAACATTTGGAGTTACGCAAGTTATTCGGGGATGGGTAGAAGCTTTGCAGCTGATGCCTGTTGGTTCAAAATGGAAATTATATATTCCATCTGATTTAGCTTATGGCGCACAGGGCGCCGGTCAATCCATCGCACCTCACACGACCTTGATTTTCGAAGTGGAATTGCTCGATATCGTTTAAAATCGATGGTTCTCCACATAAAACAACATAAAAAAATCATATGAAAAAGATACTGATCATGATGCTGGCACTGACTGTCGTAGTGGCAGCAGGAGCTAAAGAAAAAAAACCGAAAAAGGACAAAAAATCAAAACAACAGGTAGAAATCGTTGTGGAAAAGGTTAATGTCTTAAAAAATGATGTTGACTCAATGAGTTATGCGTTGGCTGTTAATATTGCCACCGATTTGCAGAAAAACATGAAAACGTTGCCTAATGGTGCATATAATACAGAACTGTTTTTGAATGCGTTTAATGCCGTGATGAAAGGTGATTCTGTTTTAATCTCTCCTGAAGTTTCTCAGGAAATTCTTCAACAGTATTTTACTGCAGCACAGGAAAAAATAGCCACAGAGAAACGTGCTGAGGGAACAAAATTTTTGACTGAAAATGCAAAAAATCCGGCTGTTCAGACGACTGCCAGCGGATTGCAATATATTGTGCTGAATGAAGCAATCGGTCCCAAACCTCAGGCTACAGATAAAGTGAGGGTACATTATGAAGGAACGTTGATTGACGGGACTAAATTTGATAGTTCGTATGATAGAGGAGAACCTATCGATTTCCCGTTGAACCAGGTTATTCCCGGATGGACTGAAGGCATACAGCTGATGTCGGTTGGGTCAAAATGTAAATTTTTCATCCCGTATGAACTGGGATACGGAGAACAAGGAGCTGGAGGCGTTATTCCCCCTTATGCAACCCTTATTTTCACGGTTGAATTATTGGAAATAAACCCTGCTGCCCTAACAGATCAAGTCAAAGAACTAGAAATAAAATAAATATACGAATATGAAAAAAAACAGCAATTTCTTGATACTTGCCTTCGTGCTTGCTATCTTTTCTTTCGGTTCATGTAAGGATATTAAACCTAAGGATGTTTCGTTGAAAAACATGAACGACAGTATCAACTATACCCTTGGTCACTGGCAGGGAGATGTATTCAAACAACAGTACTTCGGAGAAGATGCCGATGGACAAAAATTGGAAGCATTTATTAAATCGTTGGATAAAGCCTATGGCAATAAAAACGGAGATGAAATGTATGACCTGGGGGTACAGGTAGGCAAGTATTTTAACGACCAGAGTAAAAACGGTTATTTTGGCGATTCAACACTGGTTGGAGACATTGATATGGTGATGATAGGCCTGGTTAACGCTTTGAATGACTACCAGGATGTAGTATCTTCATCAGAAGCAGATTCGATTGTACAGGCTGTACAGATGAAGGTTCATTCCAAGATGTACGGTGCTCCTAATAATTAATTAAGTCTTATTTACCTATAAAAAAATGATTGACAAATGAAACGAGTAAATATTATATTGACAATTATAGCAGCTCTGGCACTTGTAGTAACTTCATGTTCTGAATACAAGGAAAAGTCGGTAACGTTGAATTCTGATTTGGATAGTCTTAACTATGCATTTGGTTATGTTAATGGAAAAATTATCAAGGACTATCATTTACAAAGAGATACTACCGGGAACGGAATCAAATCCCTGATGAAAGGGATCAAAGATGGTTTAAAAGAGAAAGAGGCTGCTGAAGACACCAAACAAGCAACAGATTTGGGTTCTATGATTGGAAGTCAGCTGAGGACCAATACAGACTTCTATGGCGATTCGACTTTGACAATGGATTATAAACTTCTCAGACAAGGGTTGATAAACGGTATTTCAGGAAATGATACCGGCATGAATGCAGAAGAAGCAAGAAGTTATTTTAATGAAACCATGGAAGCTCTTCAGGCAAAAAAAATGGAAACTCAGTTTAAAGAAAACAAGGAAGCCGGTCAGAAGTTTCTGACTGAAAATGCAAAGAAAGAAGGAGTCGTAACAACTGCATCCGGATTACAATATGAAGTAGTTAAGAAAGGAAACGGACCTCTCCCTAAAGAAACAGATAAAGTGAAGGTACATTATCACGGTACCCTGATTGATGGCACAGTCTTCGATAGTTCTGTAGAGCGGGGGCAGCCAGCTGAGTTTGGCGTGAACCAAGTAATTAAGGGCTGGGTAGAAGGTCTGCAGTTAATGCCTGTCGGGTCTAAGTTTAAATTCTATATTCCGCAAGAACTGGCATATGGTTCGCAATCACAAGGACAAATTAAACCATTCTCTACGTTGATTTTTGAAGTGGAATTGATTGAAATTGTTAAATAGGACAGGTTTTTTTAAACAATAATGTTTATATTTGCTCCACAAAGTTATTTTCAGTTAAACAATCTATATGGAAAAAATTGATCAGTTAGACCGTAAGATCATGCGTATCATCAGTCAGAATGCCCGCATGCCTTTTAAAGATGTAGCTGAAGAGTGTGGGGTATCCCGTGCCGCTATTCATCAGCGTGTTCAACGGCTTATCGATATGAATGTGATTACGGGTTCGGGCTATACGGTTAACCCTAAAATGCTGGGTTTTCAGATGTGTGTGTATATTGGTATTACACTCGAACGAGGTTCCATGTATAAAGAAGTGGTCAAAGAACTGGAAAAAATTCCTGAAATTGTTGAATCACAATACACATTAGGGCATTACACCATTCTGATTAAGCTGTATGCTAAAAATGATGAACATTTGATGGAACTGCTAAACGGAAAGATACAGGAAATTCCGGGTGTGGCATCAACGGAAACGCTTACTTCTTTAGACCAGCGTATTCGCAGAACCATTCCGATAGAGTAATTAACAGAAAAACTTGGTGAAAATAAAACATGAGTAACATATAAGATTGATTATATGTTACTTATGCTTTTATAATAACAGAAAGAATAATGGAAACAGTTGTTAGTGGCATACGGCCGACAGGAAATTTACATCTCGGGAATTATTTCGGGGCATTGAAGAATTTTATCAATATGCAAAATGAGCATCATTGTTATTTCTTTATTGCTGATTATCATTCCCTGACTACGCATCCAACTCCACACAATTTACATGGAAATGTAAAACAAGTGTTGGTTGAGTACCTGGCTGCCGGATTAGACCCGGAAAAAGCTACTTTATACATTCAGAGTGATGTGCCTGAAACTGCAGAGTTATACTTATTCCTCAACATGAATGCCTATATCGGCGAATTGGAAAGATGTACGTCATTTAAAGAAAAAATTCGCAAACATCCTCAGAATATAAATGCCGGATTGCTTACTTATCCAACGCTGATGGCTGCTGATATTATCATCCATAAGGCTACAAAAGTCCCTGTTGGAAAAGACCAGGAACAGCACTTAGAAATGACCCGTCAATTTTCCAATCGTTTCAACCGCATGTATAATGTGGAATACTTTCCTGAACCGCAGGCATTCAATTTCGGACAGTCGCTGGTTAAGATACCGGGATTAAATGGTACAGGCAAGATGGGGAAATCGGAAGGAGAGGGCAATGCTATTTTCCTGGCTGATGAACCGGAGGTCATTCGTAAAAAAGTGATGAAAGCGGTGACAGATAGTGGTCCGACCAAACCTAATCAGGAAAAACCGGAAGTAATTCAGAATATCTTCCAATTGATGCATGTCGTTTCATCTAAAGAAACCTACGATTATTTCGATGAAAAATACAATACCTGCCAGATTCGCTATGGAGATATGAAGAAACAATTGGCGGAAGATATGATCAACTTCACGGCTCCTTTCCGCGACAAAATTAAAGAGTTGCTCAGCGATGAAGCATACATCTCTAAAGTTGCTCGATTGGGGAAAGAAAAAGCACAAGCCAGTGCCGCGAAGACGATCAGGGAGGTGAGAGAGATTATCGGGTTTAAGAGTTTCTAATTTTGCATTATATTTTTATTATGCCTTTGTTCATTGGAGCAAGGGCATTTATTTTTTTGCAACAAAATTATATATCACTCATAAGGAGCGACTATATATGCATCCTTGGGAGCCAGATTCAAGCTAAGTGATAAAATAAATTGTTCACTTGATATATTTCTGCCAGCATTTTATATGACAGAAAACAATTCCAGTCTGGTAAATATTACTAATATCTCCGGAGTTCAATTATCATTGGATATTCCCTTTTAATCAACAATCCTTTAATGCAAATTGGTATGAAAAATATAATAAATGCTTGCCTCCTCTCGTGCTCAATCATTGTGGCTGTCTCGCTCACATCATGCGAAATGGCTGACTTTGAGCTTTCAAAATCGGTATTCATTGAGGACTATGATTATCCGGGACTTCCAATCTATTCGGAATGGGGTTATAACACATTTGGTATGTACATTGACCGGGGTGTATTTGTTTCTTCCGGAGATGTTTTTCCTGCAAAAATTATTGTAA
>JAQVNN010000090.1 GCA_028703105.1 Paludibacter sp.
AAAAAAATCATTTTATACCAAGGTGCGGTGAATATTGGCAGAGGATTAGAGTGGGTAATTGATGCTATGCCATACATCGACAATGCTATACTTTATATTGTTGGCAGTGGAGATATACTTACACAACTAGAGCAAAAGGTAAAAAAAGCAGGACTGGAAGCAAAAGTAATATTTCATGGAAAAGTTCCGGGAAACGAATTATACACCTATACTTCATCCGGAGATATTGGTTTATGTTTGCTTGATAATATAGGCTTAAGTTATTATTATTCACTCCCCAACAGGGTATTTTCCTATCTTCATGCGAATGTCCCGATACTGGCAAGCCCTTTCCCTGAAATATCGCAAATCGTCAAAAAACATCGTACCGGCGTACTCACAAACGAGTACGAACCACGCAAATTAGCCGAAACCATCCGTAATATGCTCGAGACCCCCCCTGATACAAGTCATTTCAATGAAATTAAGAAAAAATTCTGTTGGGAAGAAGAAGAAAAAATTCTGCTGAATACACTCTTGAATCTCATTTGAAAAGTTAAGTTAAAATCTTTTATATCAAAAACAACCAATCTTAATACATTAAAATTTTTATCTTTGTGTCGAAAAACAATTTTCATATGATTAAAAGCACCCATAAACTACTGGCCTGCATTGTATTCCTGCTGACAAGCTTATATAGTTATTCAGTCCCTGCCACCCCCTATCCGATTACCCGCATTCAACCCGACGGAAGTGAACTAACCGTTTATCTAAGAGGTGACGAGTTCTTCAACTATGAACTTACTGTTGACGGATATCTGATACGTCGAAACAGCGAAGGCTTTTATAACTATGCTCAAAAAGGAGCACAAGGTGAACTGATATCTACCAATATAAAGGTAAATCAGGTTCACAAACGCACCGATATTGAAAAACAATTGCTTAGCAGATTACCACAATATCCCGATTTTTCACAAAAAAGAATTGAAAGAAAAGCTGCGCGTGTTGCTGCTGCTTCCGGCTTAAAGAAAAGTTTCCCCAACACCGGTTCTCCAAAATCCCTGGTAATCCTGGTAAACTTTAAGGATATTGCCTTCACTATCCCTAATCCCAAGACAGCTTTCAATAATCTCCTTAATCAGGAGGGTTACAGCGAAAACGGCGGAACTGGCTCTGCCAGAGATTACTTTAAAGCTGCTTCAAATGGAATTTCCGCCCCTGAATTCGTGGTTGTGGGACCTTATACGCTGACGAATAACCGATCTTACTATGGTGCAAATGACAACACAACAGATGAGGATGTCAAGCCAAGAGAAATGGTCATAGATGCTTGTAACGCAGCTGCTGCAGATGGCGTTGATTTTTCAATTTATGACACGGATGAAGACGGAGTCGTTGACAATGTGTTCATTTATTATGCCGGCCATAATGAAGCTGAAGGTGGACCTAAAGAATCAGTCTGGCCACACCGGTGGTCTTTAAACAGTACACTCACACTCAACGGGAAAAGGATAATTGGATATGCATGTACCTCCGAACTTAAAGAAAGTACAGGTACAAACATGTGTGGAATTGGAACTTTTGCTCATGAATTTGGTCATGTTTACGGTCTTGTTGATTACTATCCCACCAACAACGCTAAACACCACACACTTTCGTTCTGGAACATCATGGATGCCGGAGCATACCTTAACGACGGGAGAACTCCACCCACTTATTCTGCCTACGACAGGTTTTATCTGGCATGGATTACTCCTGTTATATTGAAATCACCACGGGATGTAAAACTGACGGACCTGAAACTAAGCAACAGAGCCTACATTATCACCAGAGACGGGAATCATAATCTTAACGGGGCTAGCCCCAACCCCGTTGAATTTTTCATGTTAGAAAACAGACAGAAAACAGGCTGGGACCGCTATCTACCTAACAGCGGAATGCTCATTACCCGGGTGTATTACAATGCAACTACCTGGCAAAACAACGAGCCAAACAACAACGCATCGGCTATGGGAGTCGATATCATGGAAGCAGATGGGATGGCCGATGACAATTCGTTGCGGGGCGATCCTTTTCCCGGATCCACCTACGTTACAAGCTATGCTCCAACATTGAGAAATGGAACAAACATTTCAAAACCAATCACAAACATAAAAGAAACAGCCGGAGTGATCACTTTTGATTTTATGGGAGGCGGAGTAACTCCGATTATTACAACAGATCTGGAGAATATCACGCGTTTTTCCACACAGGAGGGGGTTGCTTCTCAAACACAAAAATTTACAGTCAGCGGTCAGCACCTAAAATCAAACATCATCATTGACTTTGGGTTTAACACCTTTTTTGAATTAAAAAGAGAGGATGACTTGTCCGACAACTGGAGTAAAAGCATTGAGCTTATTGCAACCGACTCGACCGTTGAAAACACATCAATTCTTATCAGGTATTTTCCAACAGAGGCCTCTTTTGATGAAACTCATTATGAATACCTGAATATTCGTTCTGAAGACAGTGACATTGAACAGGCAGTCATTAAAGGCTCCTCTAGCCGCCCGGTATATGTTGTCCCGCCTGTAGCCAATAATCCCGCGTCAGCTACCCTGAACGGCTACCGTGCAAGCTGGAATGCCGTTTATGATGCTTCAGGGTATTACCTTACAGCTTATAATATTTCTGAAGGTACTTCCTTTTTGAAGGAAGGGTTTAATGACGGATTAAAAGCGCCAATTGACTGGACAATAGAATCAGAATCGTTAAACAATACGGCGTACTATGCCGGTGATTCTGTTCCTTCCATTCAACTAAGTAAAACCGGAGACTTTATTCAGACAGAATCATATGCGCTTCCGGTTACTGAATTATCATTTTTTATCCGTTCAATAGGAGAAATGATGGGATCGGTTGAACTGGAGGCATGGAATGGAACAACATGGTCGCAGGTCGAAACAATGAATGTAACCTTGTCTTTGAATACTGTTAAAAAATATACTTTTAAGGAGTCTGACGGATTTATTCGTTTCAGAATTACTTTCAATAAAGGGTTGGGATTTGTTTCTATTGATGACATTACTGTCAGATTTTCTAAAAAAATAGAGTTTAACGCGAGAAATAAATGGACAAAAAGCACTTCTTCCTTTATTGATTTTTTGACACCCGACAGGATATATTATTATAGTGTCAGGGCTAGCGACCGGACCCTCAACTCCAACAACACAGTTAAATATGAGAACATTACAGAACCTTCAAACCTGGTTGAAATCAGGCTGGATAACAATATTACCCAGTTCTCAAACAAAGAGAAAGTGATTGATGTATTTGTGGATAGTAACGACAACATCATTCTCGATAAAGGGAGCCATACTGAAGAAAACAAGATCGTCTTTATTTATACCTCAGACGGAAAAATAATCCAGCAGATTGAAACAGAAAGCCAGATAGTTCCAATAAAAAATTTAAGAAAAAACCAGCTATACATCCTTAAATGCGGGAACACTTCTATTAAAATCATCCATTAAGAAAACATCAGAAGCCGGTTAAATTGATTATTTAACCGGCTTCTGATATAATGCTTGGAACTATTTTACGCTTTAGTTATTTTGTTAATCCGTTATTTCTTCTGCATCCGTTTTGCATAACGGTTCATGAACTTATCAACACGTCCTGCAGTATCTACCAGTTTAGATTTACCGGTATAAAAAGGATGTGAACTGCTTGAAATTTCAAGTTTCATTAAAGGATAACTTACTCCGTCGATTTCAATAGTTTCTCTGTTATTCACAGTTGAACGTGTGAAAAATGTATCGCCATTCGACATGTCTTTAAACACAACCGTGCGATAGTTTTCTGGGTGGATTCCGCTTTTCATATCTTAATGTTTTATTTTTTTATTCTTACAAATTGGCTTGCAAAAGTACAACAATTAATTTAATTTTCAAAGAGAATATCTGATTTTTTTACTTACTACAAAATACAACTATTCACTTAAAAAAATCTTCCGGATACCTAACCTCTACCAAATACAGCCCGTGTGCAGGAACAGAAACGCCGGCCTTGCAGCGATTTTTGGCTTCTATGATGCAGCAGAAATCGGCTACGCTCAATTTATGCATACCAACATCTAAGAGGGTCCCAACAATAGAACGCACCATGTTGCGCAGGAAACGGTCGGCCTCGATGGTAAACACCCACTCATCATCTTGTTGTTGCCAGCCGGCTGCTGTGATAACACAATTGTTGGTTTTCACATCGGTATGAAGTTTACTGAAACTGGTGAAATCGGTGTAATCCTTTAGTTTTTGTGCCGCTTCATTCATCAGGTCGAAATCCAGCGGATGAAACATCCTCAGCGCCAGGTTTTCTTTAAACACATTCTTACCGATATAGAGGTGATATTCGTATTTGCGGAAAATGGCATCGAAACGGGCATGAGCATTGGGGTTTACCGCGATAATCTTATCCACGGCAATGTCCTTCGGCAGGATACTGTTGAGCCGGCGCACATAATCATTACCGGCCAAATCATCGTGTGCAGAATCGAAATGCGCCACCATCTGTTTGGCATGCACGCCGGTATCTGTGCGACCGGCAGCCACAACATTCGTTTCCTCCTGAAACAAGGTGCGTAACCCATTCGTGAACACTTCCTGCACGGAAATGCCGTTAGGTTGAATTTGCCAGCCGTGGTAAGCTGTACCATTGTATGCAAAATAGATGAAATAACGCATCACTGAAACACGACGGTTCTGTTTTTATAGGTAAGTGTTTTTCTTTCAATGTGTTTTTCGACCGCACGCGACAACACTATTTTCTCTAAATCACGCCCTTTACGTATCAGTTCCTCCACCGTATCCACATGCGAAATGCGGGTTACATCCTGTTCAATGATCGGACCGGCATCAAGGTCGGTAGTTACATAATGACTAGTTGCGCCGATAATCTTCACCCCTCTTTCATGTGCTGCATGATAGGGTTTCGCTCCCATAAATGCCGGAAGGAAAGAATGATGGATGTTGATGATACGGTCGGGATAATGGTTGATAAATTCCGGAGAAAGAATTTGCATGTAGCGCGCCAGCACACAAAAAGTGACGCCTTTAGACTTTAACAATTCCAATTCCTTAGCTTCCTGTTCGACCTTGTTATCTTTGTTGATAGGAAAATAATGATATTCGATCCCGAAACGTTTCGCCACTGGTTCCATATCCGGATGATTGCTGATAATCAAAGGTATCTCGACATGCCACTCCCCTGCTGCATAACGCGACAATAAATCATACAAACAATGCGGCATCTTCGACACAAAAATGGCCATCCTAGGTTTCGTATCGGAAAAATAAAGCCTGAAATGCATGTCAAACCGACTTGCCAACAAGGTCTGAAAATAGTCCTGAATTTTCTCTTTGGGAATCTGAAATGTTGTCAAATCCCACTTGACCCGCATAAAGAAAATTTTCTCTTCGCGATTTACGTACTGGTCAAGGTATAAAATATTTCCCTTGTGATGATTGATAAATTCAGTCACAGCAGCCAGAATCCCCGGTTTATCGGGACAGTGCAGCAACAATACAGCGGTGTTATCGTTTAATTTCATTTTCTTTCTGATAATCTACCTTAAAAAACGAACTGCAAAGATAGTATTTATCAATGGAAGAAAAAATCAGTCATGCTCCACCCAAATCAGTTTATCAGTATCAAAACCAATTTCCTGCGCTTTTTTCACATAAGCGTTTTTGATTTTTTCAGGGATGGTCTTCTCCCTTGCCAGAATCCAGAGGTATTTCAGACTGCTCCCCGCGATGAGCGCGTATTTGTACTCATCATCCAGGGCTATTACATTATACCCCCCGTAAAACGGGCCGAAAAACGACACTTTCAGCATAGCTATCGTAGGGTTACCTACAAATTTAGCTTTGCCGATTGACTCTTTCCATTCGTTTGTCACGTAATTGTAACCCCGATTCTGTACCTTGATAAATCCATCGTCGCGCAGACTGTAAAAAGCTGTTGTATTATTCAAATCCTTTTCGAATTTGAAATCGAACCGGGCAATTTCATACCATTTGCCTAAATACTTTTCTTTATCAAAAGAAGATACAGCCGTAGCTCCCGGAGGAATGGTGCTGCAGGATTTTAGAAATAGTCCCATGCTGCAAAGAATAATTGTTAAGAATGCGGTTGCTTTCATGATGATGTATTTTACGCAAACAACTTCTCAATTCTGTCGGCATAAAATCCTTGGATCACCTTGCGTTTGATCTTTAGCGTCGGTGAAAGGAAACCGCCCGGCTGTGTCCATTCTTCAGATACCAGCTGCCACCGTTTTACCTGTTCAAAATCTCCGAATAAAGCATTGTATTTCTTCACTTCTTCCTCGTAACGCTTCAGTATCGTCTTATTTTGAATGATTTCTGCATTACCGTTATAAGGTATATTATGAACCCCACACCAGGATTTCAGGTACACAAAATCCGGAGAGATGAGTGCAGCAGCAAATTTTTTATTCTCACCCACCACAATCATATTGTCGATAAAAGGGGATTCCGTAAATTTTGATTCAATGGCCTGCGGATTTACATATTTACCAAAGGATGTTTTGAAAATACTTTTCAGACGGCCGGTGATAATCAATTGACCTTCCGGTGTGAACTTTCCGGTATCGCCGGTATGGAACCAACCATCTGCATCAATCACTTCCGCTGTCATTTCCGGATTACGATAATAACCCATCATCACATTGTGCCCACGGCATAGAATCTCATCTCTTTCGCCTAACTTAACTTCAACTCCGGGAAGCGGTAACCCTACTGTTCCGAATTTACGCCCATGTTTCACACGTTGACTTACGGCTATCACCGGAGAGGTTTCGCTCAATCCGTACCCTTCAAACACCGGCATTCCTA
Organism: Paludibacter sp.; assembly: GCA_028703105.1. GTDB lineage: Bacteria > Bacteroidota > Bacteroidia > Bacteroidales > Paludibacteraceae > Paludibacter. The sequence continues at coordinate 6,879 of JAQVNN010000090.1, forward strand.
TTGCAGAGAAGAAAGAACCCATGTGCGGTTGCAGTGCAGAACCTCCCGATACCACGATATCGAAATTACCGCCAATGGCTTCTCTCCATTTTGAATAAATCAGTTTATCAGCCAATTTCAACTGCCATTTCATCCACCAGCTATTTCCTTCCAGTTGATATTTGGTTGCCAAGTTAAATGCCCAATAATACAACCTGCGTTTTACAAAAGGCAATTTTTTACCTGAAAGGTAAAGTTTATCATATATTTTCTCTAACAAACGAGGAACAGCCGTCATCATGGTTGGTTTAACTTCTTTGATGTTGTCTGCTATAGTACCCAAACTTTCAGCATAATATACCGACATGCCCAGATATTGATAAAGATACACCAAAATACGTTCATAAGCGTGACAAAGCGGGAGAAAACTCAAAGCTGTCTTGCTCCACTTAGCCGGAGTCATTTTCAGATTATCAAGCTGACTTATAAGATTATCATGTGACAACATCACCCCTTTGGGGTTTCCGGTAGTGCCTGATGTGTAAATGATGGTTGCCATCTCTTCCGGCTTTATCGCGGCTTTCATTTTAGTAAGCTCCTGCGGAACAGGATTTTCTTTCCCTAGCTGAACCAGCTGGTCAAGGTATTTATACTCACCGTCTTCTTCATCAAACAGAAATATCTCTTTCAGGGTATTTATTTCAGGCATCACCGGCTCCAGTTTACGGCGAAGGTCTTTTCCTTCGATAAATATTATTTTCATCTCCGCATGATTCAGAATATAACGGTAATCATCCTGGCTAATGGTTGGATATATCGGGATTGAAATGGCGCCAACCTGCATGATAGCCATATCCAGCATGTTCCATTCGGGACGGTTTCCGCTGACAATACCAATGTTATCTCCGACTTTAACACCCAATTTCAGCAAACCATAGCTGATGTTATTCACAGCTTCAACATATTCCTGAATGCTGATTTTTTTCCACTTTCCATTTTTTTTGGAAGCTAAAGCTACATCCTGATTTGGATAATTTTCCAGATAATTATCAAGCAAATCAAATATACGCGTTACTTTCATATGATATCTTTTATGTATTTTTATG
>JAQVNN010000091.1 GCA_028703105.1 Paludibacter sp.
ACTGGATGGAAACCATCGACAGAACTCCGGATATCAAAAGAGAATGTAATCTCACCAAAGAAGAAATCATTAAGAAAATACAGGATGCCGGCATTGTCGGACTTGGAGGAGCTACTTTTCCAGCCCATGTAAAACTTTCACCACCTCCGGGTAAAAAAGCGGAAGTGTTGATCATCAATGCGGTGGAATGTGAACCTTATCTTACCTGCGACCATCAGCTGATGCTGGAACACGGGGAAGAAATTTTAATCGGGGTATCTATCCTGATGAAAGCGCTCGGTGTTGAGAAGGCCATTGTCGGCATTGAGAATAACAAACCCGATGCAATCAGTCACCTGAAACAATTAGCAACTACTTTCAAGGGCATTGCCATAGAGCCGCTGAAAGTGCAATATCCGCAGGGTGGTGAAAAACAGTTGATCGATGCGGTTATACGCCGTCAGGTTCCCAGTGGCAGAATTCCGGTGGAAGTTGGTGCTGTAGTGTTTAACGTGGGTACAACTTACGCTGTGTATGAAGCCGTACAGAAAAACAAACCCATGTTTGAGCGTGTGATGACCATCACCGGTAAAGATGCATCCAATCCTTCCAACTATCGTGTCAGATTAGGAACCTACCTCGCCCATGTTGTTGAGCAGGCTGGTGGTGTGCCGGAAGGTACCGGTAAAGTTATCGGCGGTGGACCGATGATGGGTCGTTCGCTGATGAACCTGAATATCCCGATGGCGAAAGGTAGCGCGGGTGTTTTGTTCATGCGGGATGAGGAAACAATCCGTAAACCGGTGCTAAATTGTATCCGTTGTGCCAAATGTGTTTCGGTGTGTCCGATGGGACTTGAACCATTTTTGCTGATGGCAGAAAGTGAAAGAAATATGTGGCCGGAGATGGAATCTGACCAGGTGATGGATTGTATCGAATGTGGCAGTTGTAGTTATACTTGTCCGTCGAACCGACCCTTGCTGGATTATATCCGTTTTGGCAAAGCAACGGTAGGAGGTATTATTCGTAAAAGAAACGCAAAATAACAGAAATATATGGAAAAATTAATCATATCGCCCGCACCGCATATTCATGGTGATGATTCGGTAAGTAAAAGTATGACCGGCGTAATCATCGCGCTAATTCCTGCCTTGCTGGCTTCATTGTATTTCTTCGGACTGGGAGCGTTGATTGTCACCGTGACTTCCATCGTTGCTTGTGTGTTGTTTGAGTATCTGATACAGAAATTCATTATTAAGGGAGAAAAAACAATTTTGGATGGCTCGGCAGCACTTACGGGGCTGTTACTGGCTTTTAATCTGCCTTCAAATTTACCTGTATGGATAATTCTGATTGGTGCATTGGTGGCCATCGGGGTAGCTAAAATGAGTTTTGGAGGTTTAGGAAATAATCCTTTCAATCCGGCTTTGGTAGGCAGGGTGTTTCTGCTCATCTCTTTTCCGGTGCAAATGACAACCTGGCCGGTGGTTGAACCTTTTTCGATGTCGTATCTCGATGCTGCTACTGGCGCAACTGTACTTTCATTATTAAATGAAGGTAGCTCAGCAATACCATCAATAAAAGATATGTTTTTGGGTAATATGCCGGGCTCACTTGGGGAGGTTTCAGCTGTTGCTTTGCTGATAGGCCTGGTGTATATGCTGATACGCAAAATCATCACCTGGCATATCCCGGTAAGTATTTTTGTTACAGTCATTGTTTTTTCCGGTATATTACATTTGGTTGATCCTGCGACATACATTTCACCGTTGGCTCACTTACTTACAGGAGGTTTGATGCTGGGTGCCATCTTCATGGCGACTGATTATGTAACGTCTCCAATGAATCCCAAAGGTATGTGGATTTACGGAGTGGGAATCGGCGTGCTGACCGTAGTTATCCGTACCTGGGGAGCTTATCCGGAAGGGGTGTCATTTGCAATCCTCATCATGAACGGATTTACGCCCTTGATTAATTTTTATGTTAAACCCAAAAGATTTGGAGAAAAAGCGAAGTAATAAACAGCGGAAAGCGAATAACTAATAGTGAATAACGGAAACGATTAACATCATATTAAATGTGTTGCCCTAGGTAGCGATACTGAGACTCGCAATACAGTCGATAGTCGTTTGACTTTAGACTTTAGACAATAGATAAAACATGGCAAAATTAGAATCAACTTTCAGAAACATGGTGCTTGTCCTGACGTCGATCACATTGGTGGCGGCAGTAGCATTGGGTTCGATGTATAACCTGACCAAAGAGCCGATTGAAGCATCGAAAAAGGCTAAACAGGAAAATGCCATCATGGAGGTATTACCTCCGGATGTATCCATAAAAGGAACCGATACCATTGCAATTGAAGGCATGCCGGAGCCATTTTATGTGTACCAGGCTTATGCAGGCGATGAATTCGTGGGGGTAGCGGTACAAACCTATTCCAAAAACGGATTCAGTGGCGAGATAAAAGTAATGGTGGGCTTTGATGCAAAGGGAAATATTATCAACTATTCGGTACTGGAGCAAAAAGAAACGCCCGGCTTGGGGACTAAAATGGTGGATTGGTTTAAAACAGAAAAGGGAAATCAGGATATTCGCGGACTTAACGGTTCCAAAAACAACCTGAATGTTTCCAAAAATGGCGGAGAAGTGGATGCCATAACGGCTGCAACAATTTCGTCCAATGCATTTCTGGAGGCTGTGCGGTATGCTTACAGTGCCTACTCACAAAATTACGATGGATTAACAGGGGCAACTTCGGTTGAGAAAGAAGTAGCTCAAACAAATTAAGGAGGATATATGGCTGCAAATTCAAATTTAAAAACGCTGTTAAACGGGATTATTAAAGAAAATCCGATTTTTGTGATTATGCTGGGTATGTGTCCTACTTTGGGTACGACATCATCAGCGATAAATGGACTGGGTATGGGATTGGCAACTACTTTCGTGTTGTTGTCTTCTAATGTTGTTATTTCAATGTTGAAAAATATTATTCCGGATAATGTACGTATTCCCTCATTTGTAGTGGTCATCGCAGCTTTTGTTACACTGGTGGAAATGGTAATGCAGGCTTATGTTCCTGCGCTGTATGAAAGTCTGGGACTCTTTATCCCTCTGATTGTGGTGAACTGTATCGTACTGGGAAGAGCTGAAGCTTTTGCTGCTAAAAATACAGTTGTCAAATCATTCTTTGATGGTTTGGGAATGGGACTTGGATTTACGCTGGCGTTAACCCTGTTGGGGACGACCCGTGAATTGCTTGGAACCGGCAAAGTGTTCAGTATGACAATTTTTCCGGAAAATTATGGTATGTTGCTTTTTGTGCTGGCACCGGGCGCATTTATTGCTCTGGCATACCTGATTGCCATATTTAATAAATTGAAAACAACCAAAAATTAATTTATGTAGAGACGCACGGTCGTGCGTCTCTACCAAACGAAAACAATTAATGTAAAGACACACGGCCGTGCGTCTCTACAGGAAAAAAATAAAAAATCACCAAACAATGACCTACATATTAATTTTCATCGGAGCCGTATTTGTGAACAACATCGTGTTGTCGCAATTCTTGGGTATTTGTCCGTTTCTGGGCGTATCGAAAAAGATTGATACCGCATTGGGAATGAGTGGCGCTGTGGCATTTGTTATGACTATAGCTACCATTGTTACTTTTCTTGTTCAGGTCTATGTGCTTGAACCACTACAAATCGGTTATTTGCAAACCATATCCTTTATCCTGATTATTGCTGCCCTGGTTCAGTTGGTAGAGATTATTCTGAAGAAAATCTCACCGGCGCTTTATCAGGCTCTAGGTGTTTTTCTTCCCCTGATTACAACAAACTGCACAATCTTAGGTGTGGCCATTATGGTTATTCAAAAGGATTTCAACTTATTACAAAGTGTTGTTTTCGCTATTTCTACTGCACTTGGTTTCGGGTTGGCATTAATTTTATTTGCCGGTATCAGGGAACAATTAAATTTAGTATCTTTGCCCCGCGGAATGAAAGGAACTCCTGTTGCCCTGCTCGTAGCCGGTCTCCTGGCTATGGCATTTATGGGTTTTGCAGGAATCGTTAAATAGTGGATAGTTGTCAGTGGTTAATTATCCACTAACCATTAACCACTAACTACTAAGATTGCGGTAATAGCTCAGTTGGTAGAGCGTCGGCTTCCCAAGCCGAAGGTCGCGGGTTCGAACCCCGTTTACCGCTCTGAACAAATAAAACTATTATCAAGCGTGGTAGAGCAATCAATTAAAAAAGTGATCCTGTTAGGATCAGGGGCCTTGAAAATCGGTCAGGCCGGAGAATTTGACTATTCAGGGTCGCAGGCGTTAAAAGCCATGAAAGAAGAGGGCATTGAAACGGTTCTCATCAATCCCAATATCGCTACTATTCAAACATCGGAAGGTATTGCCGACAAGGTTTACTTTCTACCCATCACTCCTTATTTTGTTGAACAGGTAATCATTAAAGAGAAACCTGATGGTATTTTACTCGCTTTTGGGGGGCAGACAGCCTTGAATTGCGGTACAGAATTGTACCTAAGTGGAACCTTGGAAAAACAGGGTGTTCGTGTGTTGGGAACTTCTGTTGAAGCGATTATGATCACGGAAGACCGCGATTTATTTATTAAAAAACTCAATGAAATTGATGCAAAAACGCCAGTTTCTCAGGCCGTTGAAACGCTTGAAGATGCTTTGACTGTTGGTCGCCGTATCGGATTTCCTGTCATGGTACGTTCTGCTTATGCGCTGGGTGGTTTAGGGTCAGGTATTTGTGCTAACGAAGAAGAATTTATTACCCTCTGTAAAAGCGCTCTGGCTCACTCTAAACAAATTTTAGTAGAAGAGAGTCTGAAAGGATGGAAAGAAATTGAGTTTGAGGTGATCCGGGATAAAAACGACCATTGTTTTACGGTGGTGCCGATGGAAAACTTTGACCCGCTGGGCATTCACACCGGCGAAAGTATCGTGGTGGCCCCGATTATTACCCTCACTAAAGACCAGATAGCTTATTTAGAAGATATTGCCCGCCAGGTAGTTCGCCACATCGGCATTGTGGGAGAATGTAATATTCAATATGCTTTCAATGCTGAAACAAATGATTATCGCATCATCGAAATCAATGCCCGCCTGAGCCGTTCATCGGCATTGGCATCCAAAGCATCGGGATATCCGCTGGCTTTCGTGGCAACCAAACTGGCGCTGGGTTATTCGCTCGACCAGATAGGGGAGATGGGTACTCCCAACTCAGCTTATGTAGCGCCTTCGGTGGATTATATGATTGTGAAGATACCTCGTTGGGATCTCACCAAATTCCAGGGTGTAAGCCGTGAAATTGGGTCTTCTATGAAATCAGTAGGTGAAATCATGTCTATCGGTCAGTCATTCGAAGAAATTATTCAAAAGGGATTGCGTATGATCGGTCAGGGGATGCATGGCTTTGTCGGCAATCACGACCTGACTTTCGATAATATTGAAGATGCGCTTTCCAAACCGACGGATTTGCGCATCTTTGCTATTGCAGATGCTTTTGAGAAAGGATATACCGTCGATCAGATTGAAGCCTTGACTAAGATTGATAAATGGTTTATCGGCAAATTAGAAAATATTTATAAGTACACCAAGGTACTTGAGCAATACAATAAAATTTCAGATTTACCGAAAGAAGTCCTGACGGAAGCCAAACGACTTGGTTTTTCTGATTTTCAGATTGCCCGTTATGTTGAAGAGCCAACAGGCACGATGGAAAAAGAGGTGCTGGAGGTTCGTCAGTATCGTAAAAAAATAGGTGTTACTCCGGTTATCCGTCGCATCAACACCGTCGCATCCGATCATCCGGATGATACCAACTATTTGTATTTCACTTATGGTTCAGATAAAGCTTACCACCCTGACAAATCGAATAAAGAAGCAGTGGTGGTGTTGGGATCAGGCGCTTATCGTATTGGTTCCTCGGTGGAATTTGACTGGTGTTCGGTGAATGCAGTTGTTACCGCCCGTAATTTAGGTTATGAATCGGTGATGATTAATTACAACCCCGAAACGGTTTCGACCGACTACGATATGTGCGACCGCCTTTATTTCGATGAGTTATCCTTCGAAAGGGTGTTGGATGTGGTGGATGTTGAATCTCCAAAAGGGGTTATTCTGTCAATGGGTGGACAAATCCCGAATAACCTGGCCACTAAACTCGACCGTCAGCATGTGCCCATTCTCGGGACAGCTGCTGCATCAATAGATAAGGCAGAAAATCGTCATAAGTTTTCTACCATGCTCGATGAGTTGGGTATCGACCAACCAAGATGGAAAGAATTGAGTAGTTTTGATGAAATTGATTCGTTTATCGAGGAAGTTGGTTTCCCTGTGTTGATTCGTCCGTCGTATGTGCTTTCCGGTGCTGCCATGAATGTTTGCTATGATAAGGAACAGATGCGCAAATTTCTGTCGCTGGCAGCCAAGGTTTCCAAACAATATCCGGTAGTGGTATCTGAGTTCCTTCAGAATGCCAAAGAAATTGAATTCGATGCCATTGCTCAGAAGGGCGAAGTGGTAGAATACGCCATATCAGAGCATGTTGAGTTTGCCGGAGTGCATTCAGGAGATGCTACATTGGTATTCCCAGCGCAAAAAATTTACTTTGAGACCATGCGTCGCATCAAACGCATCTCGAAAAAAATTGCCAAAGAACTGAATATCAGTGGTCCGTTTAACATCCAGTTTTTAGCTAAGGATAACGATATCAAGGTCATCGAGTGTAACCTGCGTGCGTCGCGTTCATTTCCTTTTGTATCGAAAGTTATCAAACGCAATTTTATCGAAACAGCTACCCGTATCATGCTGAATGCCCCTTACAGTAAGCCTGATTCATCTGTTTTCGATATTGAATATATAGGAGTGAAAGCTTCGCAATTCTCATTTGCCAGGTTGCACAATGCTGACCCAATCCTGGGTGTGGATATGTCATCTACAGGAGAAGTAGGTTGTATTGGTGATGATTATTCCGAAGCTGTTCTGAAATCTTTACTTTCTGTAGGATTTGAAATTCCGAAGAAAAGTATTCTGATTTCTTCAGGAGAACCTAAATCAAAAGTGGAATTGATAGAGGCTACTCGTTTATTGCAGAAAAAAGGATATAAAATTTATACAACTCTCGGAACGCAACGTTTTTTAGCCGAAAATGGGGTAGAAGCCGTTGCTGTTCAGTGGCCGGACGAAGACGGTGAACTGAATGTGAAAAATCTGTTGGCGAAAAAACATTTCGATTTGGTGATTAACATTCCCAAAAATACAACAGAACGGGAGTTACGAAACGACTATATTATCCGTCGTAGTGCAGTTGATTTTAATATTCCGTTGATTACCAATGCCCGTTTGGCTTCAGCTTTTATCCAGGCATTCTGTAACCTCAAGCTTGAAGATATCAAAATTAAAAGCTGGGACGAATATTAAAATCTTATTATGCAACTTTATGCGGGTCTTAGTTGTGCCTTTTAGGCTGTTTGACAGGTTTAAACGGAATGTTAAAATAGAATGTGCTACCTGAGTTGACTTTTGATTCAACCCAAATTTTGCCACCCAGCATTTCTACATATGCTTTTGAAATGGCAAGTCCGAGGCCGGATCCTTCGTGTGCGCGGGTAATTTTCAGGTCGGATTGTACAAAACGGTCATAAATAGCATCTTGTCTGTTCTCGGGGATACCGCATCCGGTGTCTTTGACATAAAACACTAACTGGTTATGTTTAATTATATACCCGAAATTTATACCGCCTTCTGATGTAAATTTAATTGCATTTTTTAAGAGGTTGATGAAAATTTTTTCCAGCACGGATTTATCTGTCTCTATCAGAATTGATTTATCAGTTGAAGCGTTATCCAGGGTAAAGTTTAATTTTTTTTCCGCAGCCTGATTGCTGAAAAAACGAAACAATCCTGTCATAATTTGT
>JAQVNN010000092.1 GCA_028703105.1 Paludibacter sp.
CGCAGCATATTTTTTTGGTTTTGTTTTGCGACATAAAGTTACTGAATATCAGTGACTTTACCAAATTTATATGCTGCTTTTTTGCTATATATCAGCAAGTTATCATACTTGCGAAAGTTTAATTATTTATATATAAATCACTTATCCATCGACCGTCATTGCGAGGAGCGTAGCGAAGTGGCAATCTCCTCTTCAATTGCATTGGGCTTTACCCCCCAATTCTTCCCCCGGGTTAAAACCACACATTCTTCCCCCGAGTTAAAACCCGGGGCTATTCATTTACTGCTGCCGCCTCTTCTTTTTTCTTTTTCGGTGCCGGGAAATTGACGTCAATAATGGCATTGGTCGGGCACACGATTACACATTCACGGCACAACTTACATTTTTCATCGTCGATAAACGCAAGACTATTGGTAATGGTAATGGCATCATGCGGACAAACTTTCTGACATTTAGCACAGCCGATACAACCTACCTCACAGGCCTTACGGGTTATATGCCCTTTGTCTTCATTCCGGCAACTAACATAAACACGACGTCCTTTGGGACCTTTCTTTCGAAGCTCGATCAACATTTTAGGGCAAGCTCTTACACAAGCACCACATGCTGTACATTTATCTTCATCCACTTCCGGGATTTTGGTCACCGGATTTACTTTGATAGCATCAAATTCACATGCTAATTCACAGTCCCCAAAGCCCAGACAACCCCATGAGCAATTTGTTTCTCCACTATACAAGTTATGTGCTATAAAACAGTGTTTTACACCGTCATACTCATTATTATGGGGGCGATGCTCGCAAGTTCCGTTACACCTGACAACGGCAACTTTGGGAGCTTGAATAACAGCTTCTACACCAAGGATTTCTGCTACTTTTTTCATCGTATCATTACCACCTACCGGACAAAACAAATCACCCAATTCATCCGCTTTTACACAAGCATCAGCAAAATTCCGGCATCCCGGGAAACCACATCCTCCACAATTAGCCCCCGGTAGGGACTCTTCTACCTGATCAATACGCGGATCTTCAAAAACATGGAATTTCTTTGCAACTATAAACAAAATAACTGCTGCAATAACACCAATTACCCCCAGGGTAATTAAAGATATCAATACTAAGTTCATGTGTTTCTCTATTGAATTTTATTCATCTTCAAGCCCCATATTTTTTGATATGAAACTTTAATTTTGATTTTAATCTGGGATTGAAAAAAGACAGTATAATAAAATAAGGAAGCAATATACCCAAGGCAATACTACCGGATATCGCTTCATTATCAGTATAATTCTTCAAAACAAAGAGTGTGAGGAGAATGAGTAAAAAAGGAATGACAAATGCGAGTAAAACAGCGAAGAGACCCATCGAACTTTGTCCGTATAAAGTTACTTGTTCTCCAATTTTATAGTCTGAATCATCAGATTCAATATCGACAAATTTGTCTTTCTTGTCGGCAGCAGAACAGGCACCTTTGGCATGACAACCACTACAAGCAGACTCCTGCAGAATTTGTACGCGGATATGTTTTCCATTGATTTGGTGAATAACACCGGCATGTTCGATTGGTTGGTTCATTTTGTAATCCCGACATTGCAATTCGGGCACAAATGTACTATATTTTTTGAATTACCACAATAAAAAACGATAAAATATTTTAGCTTTTAGCTAATAACATCAAACCCCGTATATGGAACCAACGCGGCCGGAATTTTAATGCCTTCAGGAGTTTGGTTATTTTCCAACAAGGCAGCAACAATGCGGGGTAATGCCAGCGCACTGCCATTCAAGGTGTGACAAAGCTGTGTTTTTTTATCATTGCCCTTGAAACGACATTTGAGGCGATTGGCCTGATAACTTTCAAAATTGGAGACGGAGCTTACTTCGAGCCAGCGTTCCTGGGCTGCTGACCACACTTCAAAGTCGAAAGTCAACGCCGATGTGAAACTCATATCGCCGCCACACAAACGCAGAATTCTCCAGGGAAGCTCTAATTTTTCAACGAGGGTTTGTACATAACTCACCATTTCTGTAAGCGATTCATACGATTTCTCCGGATGCTGAATCTGCACGATTTCCACTTTGTCAAATTGATGCAGGCGGTTCAGTCCGCGCACATCCTTTCCATACGAACCTGCTTCCCTGCGGAAACAAGCTGAATATGCCGTATTTTTAATGGGCAACTCGTTTTCATTCAAAATCACATCGCGGTAAATATTGGTTACAGGCACTTCTGCGGTCGGAATCAGGTACAAATCATCCACGGTAGCATGATACATCTGTCCTTCTTTATCGGGCAACTGTCCTGTTCCGTATCCGGAAGCAGCATTCACCACATAAGGAGGTTGCACTTCCAGGTAACCGGCTTCACGTGCCTGATCGAGGAAGAAATTAATCAGGGCACGTTGCAGTCGTGCACCATTTCCCTTATAAACAGGAAAACCAGCTCCTGAGATTTTTACACCCAACTCAAAATCAATCAAATCATATTTTTTTGCCAACTCCCAGTGCGGCAAAGCACCCTCCGGCAATTGTGGCATGACACCACCCGAGCGTTCAATCACGTTATCTTCGGCATGTTTGCCCGCGGGAACAGAATCGTGCGGCAGATTAGGTATCTGCACCAACAAATCATTCAGCTGCAGCTCCAGAGAAGTTTGCTTTTCAGTCAGCTCACGAATAGCTTCTTTCAATTCGACAGTTTTTTCTTTCACCGCATTGGCTTCCTCCGTTTTACCTTGTTTAAACAACATACCTATTTCTTTCGACAAAGCATTCGATTGCGACAGGGCATTGTCGGCAGCAGTCTGTGTTTGCTTGCGTTGTTTATCCAATTCAACAACCTGAGCGATGATTTCATCAGCCCTAAAGTTTTTCTTAGCCAAACGGGTGATTACTTCAGGAGTGTTTTCGGTGATGTATTTGAGTGTAAGCATTGTTGATTCGATTTTTCAAACCTGTCAGGTTTTATAAACCTGACAGGTTTAATTTTAAAAAAAATCTCCCGCAATTTTACACTACGGTAAAACGACAGGAGATTCGTTATTTTTTTAAAGTCGCATAGCCTTTTCAGGCCAGGACTTATTAGTTAGCTTCGATTGGTTTTACAGAAACGTAAGATTTGTCGTTTCTTTTCTTTCTGAATTCCACAATACCATCAACTAATGCGAACAAAGTATGGTCTTTGCCCAATCCCATGTTTTCACCCGGATGGTGTACTGTTCCACGTTGACGAACGATGATATTGCCGGCTTTGGCAAACTGACCACCGTAAATTTTCACTCCAAGTCGCTTACTTTCCGATTCACGACCGTTCTTCGAGCTACCAACTCCTTTCTTATGTGCCATTTTCTCTAAATTTTAATCGGTTTATTAAGCTACAATTTCTTTAATTTTCAACTCGGTAAAATCCTGACGGTGCCCATTGCGTTTACGATATCCTTTGCGACGTTTTTTGTGAAAAACAATCACTTTTTCACCACGCAGGTGAGATACCACTTCACAAACTACTTTTGCACCTTCCACTACGGGAGTACCTACGGTTACCGCCCCGGCATTGTCAACGAGCAAAACTTTATCAAACTCAACTTCTGAAGCAATTTCAGCTTCATTCATGCGGTGTACATACAGTTTCTTTCCGGCTTCCACCTTAAACTGCTGACCCAAAATTTCTACAATAGCGTACATCTTAATGTGTATTATAATTACATCGGGAAGGTGAGATGCCTGAGGCAGCGCTGCTTAAAACCCTCTTCGAAACGGAGCGCAAAGATAAAAAATGTTTTTCGATTATACAAACTTCATCTTATTTTTTGAGATTATCCAACAAAATTTTTACTGCTGCGTCGATCTGTTTATCTTCCATAAGCGTTTTAATAAATGCTGAACCGATAATTGCCCCAGAAGCATGCTGGTTGACCATTTCCAGGGTTGCTTTATTGGATACTCCAAAACCAATCAGCCGCGGATTCTTTAATCCCATGGCATTGATGCGGTTGAAATAGGCAATACGACTGTCAAACGATTGTTGCATGCCCGTCACAGCAGCAGATGAAACCATATAGATGAATCCATCTGTATGTTCATCAATTTCCCGGATTCTTGCCTCCGATGTTTCAGGTGTAATCAGAAAGATGAACTTTAAATTATACTTTTCAGCAACTAGCTTATATTCTTGCAGAAAGTCAGACATAGGTAAGTCCGGAATAATCATGCCGTCCACACAAACCCGACTGCATTCCTGACAAAAGTTTTCAAATCCGAATTGCATGACCGGATTCAGATAACCCATCATCACCAGTGGAATATGAATTTCTTCGCGGATATCAGTCAGCTGGCTAAACAGTTTACTGATACTCATGCCATTTTGCAGGGCAATGTGACTCGACTGCTGAATGACCGGTCCGTCTGCTATAGGATCCGAAAATGGAATTCCAATTTCAACCAGGTCAACACCGTTTGCCTGTAACGCTTTCAGCACAGTAACTGTATCTTCTGACTCCGGATAACCGGCTGTAAAATAGACAGAAAGAATATTTCTTTGTTTCTCGTTGAATAATTGATTGATTCTATTCATTTTGCTTAAGCTGTTTGATAAATTGCTGTAATAACATGTAATTTTTGATGGCCGGAGCAGTTTCAAACCTGCTGTTTAAATCTATTCCCCTGAAACCTGGATGACGAATCTTTTTGATTGCGTCTAAATCATCAGAAGCAATCCCTCCACTAAGAAAGAAAGGCGTATCTCCCTGATAAGCATCAAGTAAACTCCAGTCGAACTTGGAACCCGATCCCCCATATGATATGGTCTTGGCATCAAACAAAAAATAATCCACCTGGTGATTGTAAACTGAGGTGCTGTTAAAATCTTCTTCTGAATGAATTTGAAAAGCCTTCAACACCATTAAACCTCTGTTTTTCAACGAACAGCAAAGCGAAACCGGTTCTTCTCCATGCAACTGAACAGCCTGCAAATCGTATAATTTCACTTTTTGCATGATTTCTTCTAAGGATGCATTGACAAAGACTCCGGTTTTTTGGGTCTTCTGTCCAAACCGGATGTTGTTTAATGTTTCAGGTGACGCCACATACCTCGGAGATTTAGGATAGAAAATAAATCCAATAAAATCAGGATTGAGTGTCAACACCTCGCGTATGTTGTCAGGATCCCGCATACCGCATATTTTAATCAGAATATCCATTTATTTAGTGGTTAGTGGTCAATGGTTAGTTACATTCATTTTTTTAGTTTATCAACAAAACTGTATAATGCTTTTGCGGGATTAAGTTCTTTCATGAAGTTTTCTCCCATCAAAAATCCCTGATATCCTACAGCTTTAAGCATATTGACAGTTTCCGAAGAAGAAATGCCGCTTTCACTGATTTTGACGAATTTATTTGGTATTAATGCTGCCAGTTCAAGCGAAACATCTATATTTACTTCAAAAGTTTTCAGGTTGCGGTTGTTCACACCAACCATATCCACAAAGTCATTGATGTGTCCCAGTTCTTCCCGGTTGTGTATTTCCAGTAATACTTCCAGCGATAATGCTTTTGCCTGCCGGGCAAGTTCGAGCGTATCATCCACTGTTAACGCTGCTGCGATCAACAGAATCACATCTGCTCCCATTGCTTTAGCTTCAAATAGCTGATATACATCTATCATAAAATCCTTACGCAGGATGGGACAAAGCACATGCGGACGGGCAGCTGTCAAATCTTCGGGAACGCCACCGAAATACTTACTGTCGGTCAATACCGAAATCCCGGTTGCCCCCGATTCATCATATCCGGAAGTGATATCCACGACATTGGCTTCTTCGTGTATCCAGCCTTTGGAAGGTGATTTTCTCTTAAACTCCGCAATAATGCCTGACGAGGATGAAACCAACCTGTCTTTCAGGGAAATGCATTTTCTACTGAAATAGGGTGTGGTTCGCAAATCATCAATCATTACCAATTTTTTACGATTTGCAACTTCTGTTTTTTTGTCTGCAATTATTTTATCTAATATGGTCATGTGTTGTGGTTGATAAATTTCCGAAACGCATTGACTGCCGCTCCACTTTGCAGCGATTCCATAGCTTCTGATTTACATTCGTTTATCGTTTTAAGCGGACAACGGGTTTGAATTGCCATGGCTGCATTGATAATCACCACATCTTTTTGTGCTTCCGTTGCCTTATTTTCAAGCACGTTCAAGAAAATTGATGCGGCATCCTGAACGGTTGCACCTCCCCATAAAGCCTGTTGTTCTATTTTGTTAAAACCCAATTCTTCGGGGGTAAACACAAACTCGCCAGAGTTGTTTATAATCTTGGCTGTATTAGTCAACGAGATTTCATCATAACCATCCAGACTATGTACAATCGTATATTGAGCACCCAACCGTTGATAAATATAGCTATACAACCGCATCATTTTCAGGTTAAAAACTCCAAGACACTGATATTTTGGCTGAGCAGGGTTAATGAGGGGTCCGAGCATATTAAAAAATGTCCGTACACCCAGATTTTTCCTTACCGGCGCTACATGTTTCATGGCGGGATTAAAAACAGGTGCGTGCAGGTATGCAAAACCCGAACGGTACAAGGAAGTTTTCAAGACTGACTCATCAGCAGTAAATTTTGCACCGAAATATTCGAGCACGTTTGATGAACCACTTACAGAAGTTGCAGCATAATTGCCATGTTTAGCTATCTGGTATCCGGCACCTGCCACCACAAAACAGGCAGCAGTTGAGATATTGAAAGTATTTTTTCCATCGCCGCCTGTCCCTACAATGTCCATGATGACAAAATCGGACAAGTCAACTTTCACGGCCATCGATAACAAAGCATCCCTGAATCCGATAATTTCATCTAACTCAATGCTACGCATCAGGTACACCGAGATAAATGCCGCAATCTGTGCTTCGTTGTATTGTCCGGTAGCCATATTGCTCATGACTTCTGTAGCTTCATTTTTAGTCAGTGACTGATGATCAAATAATCTGTTTAAAATTTGTTTCATGTTTTATTTTTTTATGTCGCCGATCTACGGTCTGTCATTGGGAGGAGTTTACAAAGTAAACGACGTGACAACCTCCTCGAACACGCAGTTTGTTATTCTGCTCGCAACTATTCGCTCTCCGTTTCCCGTTTTTTGTTCTCCACTATTTGCTATTCGCTAAAAATCAATGTTTCAACCAATTTTTCAGCATCTCCTCCCCTTTTGGTGTCAACACCGATTCAGGATGAAATTGCACGCCACGCACATCATACAGCTTATGCGCCAATGCCATGACCATGCCGGACTCATCTACTGCCGTTATCTTCAGACAATCGGGCAAAGATTCCTTTTCGACTGTCCAGGAATGATACCGTCCTACGGTCATTTTTACCGGCAATTGTCGAAACAACACATCCTCCTCCAGCACTTCTATCTCTGAAGTTACACCATGATGTACTTCCGGCAGGTTAATCAACTTGCCCCCAAACACTTCAGCAATTGCCTGTTCGCCGAGACAAATACCCAAGATACTTTTTGATGGGGCATACGTTTTTATCAACTCGAGTAGAATACCTGATTCTACAGGCAGTCCCGGTCCGGGTGACAGAATAATTTTATCAAACCGCGCTATATCTTCCAAGACAATCTGATCATTGCGGTGTACCTCAACATCATTATATCCTAATTTTTTCAGTGCATGCACGATGTTGTAGGTAAAAGAATCGTAATTGTCGAATACTAATATTTTCATTTTTTTTTTATTTCTACAGTCTAACGTCAAATTATTTGTCTCATGTATCGCTACCTACGGCAGCTCATTCAGGTGATTGGGACATCTTTTCCCAGTAAGCAAGCTTACTGGTTACTAAACTTTGCTTCCTCCGGAAGCTACTGTTCCGTTATCGTTATAAGCTACTCGCATTCCGTTCTCCGTT
>JAQVNN010000093.1 GCA_028703105.1 Paludibacter sp.
TTATTCTCTATATTCCGGCCAAACTGGGATATGGCGATGATGGTTCTGGTGCAATTCCTCCATATTCAACTTTAATATTCGACATTGAACTTAAAGATGTCATAAATAATTGGTAATAACTATTTCCGCGTGAAATGCAAAGACAACCGATATGAAAAAAATTTTACTGGGACTTATTATTTTGCTTTCACTGACTGCCTCCGGTGCAGTTTATAACTTAGAAAACATCCCCAATCCCAAAGTTGCGGATAGTCGTACTTATGTTAGTAATCCTGACGGAATTATCCGGTCTGAAACCGTACACGAATTAAACGTCCTGCTCGATTCGCTTGAAAAAGCTACCCGTACCGAA
This sequence comes from Paludibacter sp., assembly GCA_028703105.1. Classification (GTDB taxonomy): domain Bacteria; phylum Bacteroidota; class Bacteroidia; order Bacteroidales; family Paludibacteraceae; genus Paludibacter. The sequence goes on from JAQVNN010000093.1 coordinate 353, forward strand.
GTTGCTGTTGTACTCGTAGAATCGATCGATGACGAAAACATCGAACTATTTGCTACTTCTTTATTTAAAAACTGGGGTATTGGTAAGGCTAAAGAAGACAACGGACTGCTTGTTCTGTTTGTACTCGACCAACGGGCCATCCGTTTCGAAACCGGTTACGGTATCGAAGGATTGATGCCCGATGCCATGGCTTCACGCATTCAGCAACAAAGCATGTTTCCCTATTTTAAATCCGGGGATTACGATGCCGGTTTTTTGAAAGGAATGCAGCATGTCGTATCGGTTTTAAAGCAAGAAAACTTCGAAGCGGAAAAAAAGGCCATCGCTTGGGGAGTGGTTCTACCAATTGTTGCTGCTATTTACCTGATCATCATGTTGATTTCATTTGTATGGATAGGAGCTTCAGTTAAAAAAATCAGCAACAACACGATGCTGAAAACCAACATGAGCAAATACAAGGCATTAAAAAGTGAAAAGGCCGGCGTATTGGTGGTGCTGAATATCCTGATTCCCGCGATCAGCTTGTTCGTCATCATCCTGTTTGCCGATCCGATGTTGCTCGTTTTTCTAATCGGTGTCCCGATTGTTACAATACCGGCTAATTTGTATGGTAAACTCATGATGCGGAAAATCAGACGGAAACCCATTCCATGTAACGCATGTGAAGGCACCATGCACATGCTATCGGAAAGAAAAGAAGACGCACACCTGAAGTTATCCCAGCAATTTGAGGAAGAATTGAATGCTGTTGACTATGACGTATTTGTGTGCGATGATTGCGGAAACGAAGCTATTTTCACCCTGGATAAACCAAGTGCCTATACCGAATGTCCGAAATGCGGAACCAAAGCCTTCATTTTACATGACAAACGTGTTGTCGTAGCGCCGACATTTATCAATGGCGGAACAGAGCGAACAACATATAAATGCAAGTTCTGCGGATACGAAGAAAATAACAATACCCACTTACCCCGCTTATCGAGAAGCAGTTCACTCGCTGCTGGCGCTGCTGCAGGAAGTCTTTTCAGCGGACGAGGTGGTTTTGGCGGTGGAGGATTCGGAGGCGGCAGCTTTGGTGGCGGACTTTCCGGTGGCGGCGGCGCTACGGGAAGGTGGTAAATAATAACATACCAAACCTGTCAGGATTATCAATCCTGACAGGTTTAAAATATATAATTAATCAACAAACAATATGAAAAAAACAACGATCATTTTAATTTCCATAATAGCCGTCATTGTTATTGTGGTGTTTTCGGGAATCAGCAAATACAATCAGTTGGTAGGTCTCGAGGAGAACGTGAACAGCCAGTGGGCGAATGTTGAAAATCAGTACCAGCGTCGTGCCGACCTGATTCCGAACTTAGTTGCAACCGTGAAAGGGTATGCAGCACATGAAAGCGAAACGCTGGAAAATGTGATTGCAGCACGGGCACGGGCTACTCAGGTTACCGTAAATCCTGATCAGCTTACGCCGGAAAAATTACAGGAATTTCAGGCAGCACAGGGACAGCTGAGTTCCGCGTTGGGAAAACTGTTGATGATTACCGAAAACTATCCTGATCTGAAAGCCAATCAGAACTTCAGGGATCTTCAGGTACAACTGGAAGGAACAGAAAACAGAATCTCGACCGAGAGAACCCGTTTTAATGAGATGAGCAATGGTTTTAACTCCACCATCCGTCGGTTCCCGGCAAATATCATCGCTTCCATGTTAGGTTTTGAAAAGAAAGTTTATTTCGAAGCAGAAGCTGGCAGCAACCAAGCGCCTGAAGTACAGTTTTAAAAAAACTCTCCTAGACAATAATCATTAGTAAATCAACGTTTTACATAAAAAATTATGTCTGACAAAAGATATATGGCATCCGAAAACCGTTATAACGAGACGATGAGTTACCGTCATTGTGGTAAAAGCGGTTTGAAACTCCCGCTGTTGTCATTGGGTTTGTGGCATAATTTCGGAGATGTGGACAGTCGCGAGGAAGCAATACGCATGCTTCATCATGCTTTCGATCATGGCATCACCCATTTCGATCTGGCAAATAACTACGGTACGCCTTTCGGAAGTGCGGAAAGGAATTTTGGCAACATAATGAAAAGTGATTTCGCGCCCTATCGCGACGAACTCATCATCAGTACCAAGGCCGGTCATGAAATGTGGCCGGGACCGTATGGCGATGGAGGTTCCCGTAAGTATCTCATGGCAAGTATCGATCAAAGTCTGAAACGAATGCAGCTGGACTATGTGGATATTTTTTATTCGCACCGTTACGACCCCAATACCCCGCTCGAAGAAACAATGGGTGCTTTATCGGATATCGTAAAACAAGGAAAAGCCTTGTACGTGGGAATCTCAAAATATCCTGAGGACAAAGCCCGGGAAGCATACAGATTGTTGAAAGAAAATGGCACCCCCTGTCTGATCTATCAGGGAAAATACAACATGCTGGCACGTGAGGTAGAATACACCGCCTTCCCACTGGCACAAAAAAACGGTGTGGGATTTATCGGATTTTCGCCGCTGGCACAAGGTATGCTGAGTGATAAATACCTGCATGGCATACCGGAAAACTCGAGAGCAGCACTCAGTCATGGCTTTCTGCAGAAGAATCAGATTACACCTGAAATCATCGGAAAAATAAACCGGCTGAATGAAATCGCAGCAAAAAGGGGACAAACCCTGGCACAAATGGCGTTAGCCTGGTGCTTTCATCAACCGGCTGTCAACTCTGTTATCGTAGGAGCAAGTTCTGTTAAACAATTGCAGGATAACATCGATGCACTTAAAAACACAACGTTTACTTCAGAAGAATTGTGGATCATTGGAGAAATTGCAGGCTGATTTTTCAGGATATTATGAAGACCAGATTCCTTTCAATTACAGGAAGTTTACTCCTATGCTGGATACTGTCGGGATGTAAAGACAATTACATTTCTTCCATCCCGAATTATCCGGTTTTTATGAGATTAGACCTGACTACTGCTCCTTATTCTAATTTAAAATACGCTTCCAATCAATATCTTATTTTTGAAAAACCCAGATATAACGAACTCTCTGACCGCGTAGGTTTTGGAGGCATTTTGCTGTATGCAGGCTTTGATGAAAATTATTATGCTTTTGATCTTGCATGTCCTTATGAAGCAGATTCTTCTGTTAAAATTAAACCCAACGAACTGGGACAAGCTGTCTGTGAAACCTGTGGTTCTGTCTATGATATTAGTTATGGAATAGGCAATCCCGTTGAAGGACCATCCAAAGAAGCTCTGAAAAGATATAAAACCTCACTACAAGGAGATTATATTTATATCTCTAAATAATATTACCAGCTTTTTTTATCAAAAAAAACAGATGAAATTCCAACTCCGACAACATAAACCGGATATAACAGAGACAACAGCAAAACATGCAAAGTATTTATTTTCAGCTGAAAAAAAGGCCTGATGGTCATCAGAAACAGTACATCAATTATTAGTTTCAACAGAAAAACAACTCCGAATATTAACCACAACTGAGACTGAAATACAGCAAAGACAGCTAACACAGGCAACAATAAGTTGATTGCAGCCACAATCAGTCCGGTAGCAATCGTATCAACATCTTTATATTTAGGAGATTTCGAAGCCCATCTAACACGTTGTCTGAAGAATGATTTCAGCGTTTTCTGATAACCGGTGATCACCATGGCCTGCATCGATTTCAGCACAGCCACCTTTCCTTTACGTTTTTTGATACTGTGCAACAAAAAAACATCATCCCCCGAAAGTTCTTCTTCATGCAAGTCATTAGCACTATCAATCCAGGCTTGTTTGGTAAAAGCCATGTTAGCAGCATTACAGAAAACCGGCATACCGGCACCCGCCGCACCCATTCCCGAACCGACCAGGGTCGCGAATTCGAGTTGTTGGATTTGCGTGAATAAACTTTTTCCACGGTAAAACTTAACCGGAGCAATGATCAAATCGGCCTGCTGTCGCGACTGAAAATCAACCATCGTTTCAATCCAGGTTGATGCCGGAACACAATCGGCATCGGTCGTGATGATGAGTTCACCGTTTGCAGCCAGTATTCCAGCCCGCTGAGCTTGTTTTTTTCCAGGTTGTGGTGACTGAAAAATCTTCGCATCAGCAAAATATGTGAGTGAATCTTCCAATACCAATTGTGTTTGATCTGTAGAATGATCATTCACCCAGATCAGTTCGAAATGAGAATTGCTTTGATTTTTCAGGGCGTTTATCAAAGCCGGCAAGTGATGCGCCTCGTTCCGGCAACAGATAATAACTGACGTCTTGAATCCATGAGTTTGATACTGATTCACATCACTTTCAATATCAACAAAAGGAATCTTCACCCATCCTCTAATCAATATTACTATCAGCGACAGGTAAACTATCAGAATAAAAACTACAATAAAAAAAAGTAAATCAGACATTAAAACATATAATTCAGATTGATATACATGCCGCTATCACCATCCTGTGGATCATTACCCGGTTACGCGACATACCCCGGATCGATCTTTTCCCTCCCAGTCCCTGATTCTCAACAGCTGTCAGAAAACTGGTGATTAACAAAGGTTGTGCATAAGAAGGCACTTCGTTTTTTCCCAGCGTAGCCTGATAGGTCAAACGATACGCCAGCACCATATCTTTCATCAGCGAAAAATACTACCGGTGGATAAGCGCAAACTTGAATAGTATCTTCCTTCGCTACACTCAGCATGACAATAATTATCATTCCGCATCAAAGATAAAAAAAGCACACCAGAACGGTGTGCTTTCATATTTTTATTTTTAGTTTCAATGTCCCAGACAAGACTTACAAGTACCGTAGTACGATATTTCAACCGTATCCACTTTAAATCCCGGTATGACCGGCAATTTATACATTTCTGCATTTACATCAAAAATATCATATACTTTACCACATTGACGACAGTAGAAATGCGCATGTTTAGACGTATCAGCATCAAATCTCGCATTCTTTTCGTCGATGGTAAGCATCTGCACAGCCCCTTTTTCCAACAACAAGTTCAAGGTATTATAAACCGTTGTTTTCGAAAGCGTCGGTATTTCCGGACTCAGAGCGAGGTATATCTCATCAACAGTAGGATGTGTCTTATGATTCATCAGATAACCCATTACTGCTGTTCGTTGTACAGAAGGTCTGATTGAATAGCTAATCAAATGTCTGTGAACATCACCAAAAGTTTTCATGTGAAAATTTTTACTTTTTTCAAGTCAAATGAAACCTGAAAGTTAACTTTTTTTGCAAAGTTAATTAAATTTTCCGAACTACACTTCTCAGATAATGTTGGTTTCTTTTAATACATTGTTGGTTGCCCTGACAGCAGCAACACTTTTTTCAAAGAAAGCCATTTCAACATCATTAAGTTTATAATCAACAATCTGTTCGACTCCGTTTCTTCCAACTATCACAGGCACGCCAATACAGATATCATTTTGTCCATATTCTCCTTCCAAAGACACACAACACGGGATGATCTTTTTCTGATCACGCATAATCGACTCAACCAGGTAAGCAGCAGCAGCACCCGGAGCATACCAAGCTGAAGTACCCAACAAACCGGTAAGCGTAGCACCACCCACCATGGTATCGGCCACAACTTTATCGAGCACCGCTTTATCCAGCAGATCAGTAACCGGACGACCTTTGTATGTTGCAAAGCGGGTCAAAGGAATCATGGTTGTATCACCGTGACCACCGATTACCAGTCCTTCAATTTCATTCGCAGGAGCGTTCAACGCTTTGCTCAGGTAACATTTAAAACGAGAACTATCAAGAGCACCACCCATACCGATTACTTTGTTTTTTGGCAATCCTGCTGTTTTCAGTGTCAGGTAAGTCATGGTATCCATGGGATTGCTTACAATCACCAGAATGGCATTGGGAGAATACTTCAAGATATTCTCAGTTACTTTTTTTACAATACCGGCATTTACACCGATTAACTCTTCACGGGTCATGCCCGGTTTGCGCGGAATACCGGAAGTAATCACAACAACATCTGAGCCTGCTGTTTGTGCATAATCATTTGTACAACCCGTTACTGTTGTGTCGAAATCAAGCAGTGTGGCAGTTTGCGTGATGTCCAGCGCTTTCCCTTCAGAAAAACCATTCTTCACATCCAGTAAAACCACCTGATCCGCTACCTCGTTAATTGCTAATACATTTGCACATGTTGCGCCTACATTCCCGGCGCCCACTACGGTTACTTTTGACATAAATACTTGCTTTACTTATTAATCTATTTTATACGCTTAAAAAAATTGACACAAAAATACAACATTATCTTTAATTAAAGAAAAATTTCTTTAATTATTTTACATTATTAACTATATATAAATTTATCCCTGCACCGATTTCAGTGCCAGTTTACGCACTAAAATAATGAAAAAGCCAGTAAGTACGAGATTCAACACAAGAGTCAACACTGATATAGCCAACAGCGGACCTCCAATATTATATCCAATCGCTATAAAAATAATTCCTGCGCCAACTTCTCCTCGCGTAAACATTCCGATTGAAATTGCCAATCGTTCCGACAATCGATGATCACGATAATGCAAGAGTGGGTATAGTTTTCCGATATTCGACAACACAACAAGACACAGGGAGAATAGCACGATCTTCTTCATTTTTTGATTATCTTATATATTTATAATCATTGTTGTCCGGTAAACATTTTATAACATAGATTTCTCCCTTCGGTCGAAATGACAATCAAGACTTTATCTTTTAGGGAGGGGTTAGCTGGCAGCTTAGCCGCCAGCTAACTCCTCCCTTGCATAAATCAATATAAAGAACTGTCATTCTAAGCATAGCGAAGAATCTAATATTTTTTACCGGACAATAGTGATTTATAATGATTATAATTAAAACCGCGACAAAAATACAAAAAATCATGTACCCGGAAATATAAATCATGAAGGTATCTGAATAAAATAGATCCTCCACGCCCCCATAAAGTTAAATAACATTAACATACGTCAAAATTACGAGAAACATGTTGTATAACATAAAAAAATACTTTACTTTTGCATCGTGTTTTTCATGGTATTAGATTTAAGGTTAATAAAAAGATTGGGTTGTCGTGAGACAACCCTTCTTGTTTTTACAAATTCGTTTACAATAAAAACCACGCTGTGAAAAAGATTACAGTTTATAGTCCTGCTAAACTACACTGTCAGCAGTATAAAAATGATGGCTGTTATCCACTATGTTTAAGCTGTTAAAGACCTCTCCAATATTATTTTCACATTAAAATTTACCTCTTTTTCATATTAATTCAAGTTTCATTTTAAGTTTTTTATTACTTTTGCATGTTTTAAAAGTAAATATTACACTGAATTTAGTATGACAAACAAAAGTAACGAGCCCAAAGAAGCATTTCCCTATACCCCTCCCACCAACGAAATTAAAAATAAATACAGAGAGATATTTGAACTGA
>JAQVNN010000016.1 GCA_028703105.1 Paludibacter sp.
TCCAAAACAACAAAACTTATTCCCTCGATTCAATTTCAATTAAGGCAACTAAATTAACCGGTCAAACGGAAGTAAAATTGAGAAGCGACATCCTGGAAATGGATACTTATCTGGCATTTAAAAAAGACCATATCCGATTGAATTTCAACCCCGACCATTTCTTGTTGATGCAAAAACACTGGAAATTCAATCCGGAGCATTCTATTCAATTGGGTGAAAAGGGATTTATTATCCATGATTTGCAAATGCAACACGAAGAAGGAATACTCGGAATTACCTCAGTTAATGAAAGATACAAGGATGATATCCGGATAACCATGCAACATTTTAGTCTGGATGAAATTTCAGGATTAATCAATCAGGAAAATAAATTCGTTGGAGGTACGCTCAATGGTAATGTGTTGTTGAAAATGCAGGAAGGATTTGGTATTGTTGCAGATGCCGGGATTGACAGCTTGATTCTGATGGACGTTCCTATTGGGAACCTCCGGCTTACTGCCCAAAATCCGGTTGCCAGCCGTTTTGATGTTCAAGTCGACATCAGCGGAGCAGATAATAATTTACAAGTATCCGGTTTTTATGATACAGGAGAAGAAGGAAACAATTTCTGCCTGAAGGCCAATATAGCTTCACTTGGGATGAAAACCATCGAAGCCTTTGCTGCAGGACAACTGCGTACATCATCAGGGCATGCCAGCGGACTGTTTGATATTTCGGGTGACCTGAATAAACCGCTTATTAACGGCGAACTCTCATTTCATGAAGCAGTAACCACTCCGGTGATGCTGAATAATCCCCTTTCATTGGCCAACGAAACCATCCGAGTGGACAATGAAGGCGTTTATTTCAAACAATTTACTATCAGAGACATCAAGAACCAACCGCTCGCGTTGGATGGTTCCATCAGGATGAAGGATTTTGCTGACTTCAAATTTAATTTGAATGTAGATGCCAATCATTTTCAGGTGTTTAATACGACAGCAAGAGACAATGATTTGTTTTATGGACGTTTGCTGACAGATACCAAAATCAGGCTGAGGGGTACCATGGATGCGCCTGATGTCAGCGCTGATGTGAGTTTACTGGATGGATCTCATGTCAGTTTTATTGTTCCCCGTACAGAATTGAACACCTACAAAGGTGAAGATGTGGTAGAGTTTGTATCGGGTGAAGAGAAAAAAGACAGTCTGATCAAATCAAATAAAATCGAATCAGGATTTACTGGCATCAACTTGTCCTCTGTGATTCAGGTCGATAAAAATGCCACCCTGCGCTTATTCATGGATCCTTCATCGAGCGATTCGTTGGTGGTAAAGGGACAAGCAGATTTAAACCTCACGATGGACAGAAGTGGCAAGATGAGTCTGACCGGCTCCTACAACCTGGAAGAAGGTAGTTATCAGTTGACTTTCGAGTCTCTTATTCGCAAAAAATTCGACATCGTAAAAGGCAGTACAATTGTCTGGAATGGCGATCCGATGGATGCCAATGTGAATATAAATGCAGCTTACAATGTACGCACAGCACCCTACAATCTGGTCGCTGACCAGTTAGGCGGATTGACTGAAAATCAAAAGAGACCTTATTTACAGGCATATCCGTTTATGCTGTTACTGAAAATGCGTGGCGAACTGTTACAGCCCGAAATTGGTTTCGAAATTCAGCTTCCGGCAGAAAATCAGCAGATATTGGGTGGAGCCATACAACAAAAACTGGATCAGCTGAACGAAGATCCTTCAGCATTAAATAAACAGGTATTTGCCTTGCTGCTGTTGAACCGTTTCGCACAGGAAAATCCCCTGCAGACTGAATCAGCAGGAACGCCTGCCATGTTGCGCTCTACTGTCAGCAATTTTTTGTCGCAACAGCTGAATAAACTCAGTGCATCCTTTATACCGGGACTGGAAATGAATTTCGATTTGCAATCATACGAGGATTATTCAGACGGAGAAGCCGAAGGTAGAACCGAGTTATCAGTCGGCGTAAAGAAAGAATTGTTTGATGAAAGGCTGAGTGTGCAGGTTGGAGGAACAGTTGAACTGGAAGGGGAAAAAGCCACTCAAAATCAGGCAAGTGACATTGCAAGTGACGTAATCATCGAATATAAACTGACTAAAGACGGACGATACCGCCTGAAAGGTTTCCGCAAGAATCAGTACGAAGGCCTGATTGACGGACAACTGACAGAAACCGGTATCGGTGCGGTTTTAGTGAGAGAGTTTAACAGATTGAAAGAATTGTTTAAATAGCGAAAAGGGGGGAATGGGGAATGGGGAAAATGGGGGAAATGGAAAATGGAAAATGGAAAATGTAGAGACGCACGGCCGTGCGTCTCTACCGGTCGTGGATTCTACCGGTCGTGGATTCTACAATAATTATAAAAATGAAAAAAATTAATTACATATTTTTCGTTTGCATCCTGGCATCCTGCACAGGAACAAAGCGACTGGCTGAAGGCGAACTGCTTTACACCGGTGCGGAAGTACATGTGGAAAGTAAGGAGATAATTGATGAGAGCCGTATGATTGCTACGGCAAAACAAGCTTTGCGACCAGAACCGAACAGCAGCTTACTGAGCATGCGACCTAAATTGTGGCTCTATCAGATAGCAGGTAAAAACCCGAAAAGCAAATTCAAAAAATGGCTGAAAGAAAAAGGAGAACCTCCGGTATTGCTACGTGATGTCAGAAAAGAAGCCGTATCAGAAATTATTGATGCACAATTATTCAATATCGGGATATTTAACAGTCGCACCACCAGTGAAGTTGTAGAAAAGAAGAAAACAGCCAAACTGATTTATACGGCTGATGTACAAACCCCATACAAGCTGAATGAATACAATATTAATATTCATGATAACCACATACAACAACTGATTGCTGAAAACAAACAGTCATCACAGATCAAGCCTGGCATGGTTTATCAACTTGATGTATTGAGAAACGAGAGAACCCGGATTGATGCCTTATTGAAAGACAAAGGATATTTCTATTTCAGTCCTGATTATTTGATATTCAGGATTGACACCTTAAAGTCAGGATTCAACGCCTTCAATCTGCAATTGGGTTTGAAAGACGATGTCCCGGCACAAGCGTTGAAACCGTTTTATATCGGACAAGTTTCGGTTGATCAGCATTATACCTTGCAGTCATCCTCAACAAAAGACACAACAACACATGAGCAGAAAAACTATATCAGTGATTTAAACGGTAAGCCGATTCGACCGTCGGTTTTACAGCGCGCCTTGTTTTTAAATGAAAATGAGCTATATACACGTCAGAATCATCAACTTACCTTAAACCGGCTGATGTCAATGGGCAATTTCAGGTTCGTGCAGGTACATTTCACCGAAAGCGACAGCAACCGGCTGAATGCAGACATTCGCCTCACTCCCCTGCCCCTGAATACCTTACGCGCTGAAATGGATTTGGTAACCAAATCGAACAACTATACCGGTCCCCGCATGAATGTTAGCTTACTAAACAGAAACACTTTCGGCGGTTCTGAATTACTCAAATTAAACCTGGCTGGAGCCTTTGAAGCGCAATTGAACAGGTTAAATGAAAATTTCTTCTCTTATTCATTCAACCCACAAATTGAGTTGATTTTTCCCCGTTTGCTGGTGCCATTTCGTGTTCCATTAACCAATCGTTTGTACACCCCACAAACGCGGATGGCTTTATCGTACAACTTCATGCGGAGGATGGATTATTTCGACCTGCGGAATGTACAGTTCAGTTATGGGTATAAATGGAGAAAGGACATCAAAAGCGATCACGAGTTGAATCCCGTGAGTATCAGTAATACCGAGCTGATGAACGAATCGCAGGCTTTTCAGGACTTGCTTGCCGCCAATCCCATCCTCAAAAAGAGTTATGAAGAGCAGTTTGTAGCCGGGATGAGCTATGTTTATACCTACGACGAACAAACCATCAGCAAGAAACCCACACAATTTTACCTGAATATAACTGCTGAATCAGCAGGAAATGTGTTTTCAGCCATTCGTTCAATCAGTGGAGTTACACCTTCGAGTGATAATCCGGCCACTCTTTTTGGTTCCGTTTACGCTCAGTTTGTCAAGTTTGGTGTTGATGGCCGTATGTATCAGCGTTTCAGTGACAAACACCTGCTTGCACTGCGATTCATTGGAGGTGTGGCAAAAGCGTATGGAAACTCAACTACCCTGCCCTACAACAAGCAATTCTTTAGTGGCGGACCATCGAGTATCCGGGCATTTCCGATTAATTCTGTTGGTCCCGGTAATTACCAGCAAATCAACACGTCGGGTTTTACGCAATTAGGAGGCGATATCAAACTGGAACTAAATGTCGAGTATCGTTTCGATATCTACAGCTTTCTGAAAGGCGCTTTATTTATTGATGCAGGGAATGTCTGGTTACAACCTTCAAATCCGTCGCCTACCTATTCACCATTTAATATCAGCACCTGTATTGATGAACTGGCAGTTGGCACCGGCTTCGGGTTACGATTTGATGTTTCTTTCTTCGTGTTGCGTTTCGACCTCGCCACTCCCTTGCGGAAACCTTGGTTTACACAAGGTAACCGCTGGGTGGTGGGAAAAATTAATCCATTTACATCCGAATGGAGAAAAGAAAATCTGATGCTGAATATTGCCATCGGATATCCTTTCTGAGGGGAACAACACAAGCTACTCTTTATCAACCCATATAGCAGAACTGAAAGCCCAGTTATTATCGCGCTGACGCACACGAACATAATAATAATCTGTATCTTTCTCTACTTCATTGTCAGTCATCTCATATTCAATTGTATATGCCTGCTCAGGGGCAGCCCGATGAAACTGAATGGCTTCACTCAGCCAACCAATCATGAAGTTTGAATGGGTTCCGTTCAACAATTGATCCATGGTATATTCAAATTTCTTCCCGTTAAAGTTGGCTGTTAATTTAGCATTTTTAGGCATGGTTACATCTAAAATGACTGCCTGTGTTGCCGGGGTAAGTGTATTCGGGTTTTTGGTGGTGTACATATCCAGTTCCACTTTTTTGTCTGACTGTTCCAGAATTCGGTTAACCAACGTTCCATGCAAATCAGTTTTTCCTATTTTATCTTTCTGAGGAGCAGTAAAAGCAGCACCCCTGAAACAAGGTGTAACCTGATGAATGGTTCCGTCGGAGAGAGACAGATTTCCCTGCCAGTGTACAGGTTCCTCAAAACGATTCCAGCCAAATTCCACTTTAATTTTAGCTCTTACAACATCTTTATCAATCTTTTCATTGGAAAAAGGACCATCAACACGCACCAGGCGTTTTCCATTCTTAATGATATCTATGTAATCTATGAAATTCTGACCTTCAACTTTTACCCTGATTTTCCTTTTATTCCCTTTGATTTCATCACCCATGATGGCTTCATTGATGCGGAAATCAAGTTTAATTTTATCTCCTGTAACACAATATACATGGCGTTTTTCCATGGCCTCCCAAATGGCATCGCGGGTATTGGCCGGAGCAATAACTGCAATAAGACCGTCGCCGTAACTTCCAGGATATCCTGCATGTTGGTCGGTTGATCCGATTACGCCGAATTTATGTCCCTGATTTAGCCCATAAAGCATGGTTCCTTCAAAATTACGCGGTCCCATATCATGCAGGTTGGTATAATCGCCCAGGTCTTCTTCAGCCAGACCGTGACGAGAATAGATTTCGACAAAAGGCGTTTTTTCGGGATTAAAATACTTCCAGGCATAACCCCTGAAACCTTCCTGATATCCCATGTGGTGAGGCGTTACAAATGCTTTTTCATCTTTCAGTTTTTTCATCAGTTCGGGAACCGAATTTGCTTCCAGTAAAGGAGCGTCCAAACGATAATTCAATGCCACATGATCACCATATTTCATACTGTGATACTCGTACGACAGGAAAGTCAGGAACTCACCTTCCCTGTTATATTCATTAGTCATGCGCACATACTCATGCCAACCGGTTTTACGCAATCTTTCGAAAGCCGAAGTATGGTAATCAATCACCCAAGACAAACGGGAATCATCCCTGCCCGGGATATCGGGCCAGGCAGCATGCGGAGTCACCGAAACGAAGTCAAGCTGTTGTTTCGCCGCTTCAAAAGCATCACGCATATCTCCATGTCCGTATGTTAGATTACAGTGATTATGAATATCTCCGAAATAGATATTCAGGGAATCGTAATTATCAGTTTTATCTTCGGTAATTTGTTGTTTTTCGGGATTACATGCTACAAGTGTCAGGAGACCTGTCGCAATTAAGAATACATTTAAAATTCTGATTTTCATACTACTATATTTTTTATTTATATTTCTTCTACTTTTAATTCTTTTTGAGTTGCACGAAGTTCCTCAATCAATTCGTTTTTAATATTCTTATAAGAGGGGTCATGATATACATTATTCATTTCAAAAGGGTCCTTTTTTAAATCATATAATTCCCATTCGTCAATGTCATTATAAAAATGTATCAGTTTATAATCCGGAGTTCTGATCCCGTAATGTCTTTTTACATGGTGTTCTCCGGGATATTCATAATACTGATAATAAACAGAATTTCTCCAGTCTTCAGGAACTTTACCTTTGTTTTTCAGCACCGGAAGAAAAGATTTTCCCTGCATGTCTGCGGGAACCTTCAAACCGGCCATATCCAGTAAAGTGGGAGCAAAATCAACATTCATGGTCATTGCATTAGTTGACGAACCACCCCGGATTACTTTAGGATACCTGATCAGCAATGGCATTCGCTGGCACTCCTCATACATGAACCGCTTGTCGAACCAACCATGTTCTCCCAGAAAGAATCCCTGATCAGATGTATATACAATGATGGTGTTATCTAGCTCGCCTATATCCTCGAGATATTTCAGAAGTCGTCCCACGTTATCGTCCACCGCGAGGGTTGTTGCCAGATAATCGCGCATGTATTGCTGATATTTCCATCTGACCAATTCTTTACCTTCCATCTTCTTCTCCCGGTATTCCCTGATTCTTCCGGCATAAGCCTGATCCCACCGATCTTTCTCTTTCTCCGTCATACGATGGTATGCCTGATAAAACTTATCTTTATTGGTCGTATCATTCATCTCCTCCCGCGTGGCTATTTTTAAATCCCAGCGATCTTTGAGCGTTTTTTCTATACTCATATCCTGTTCTGATGCGGCACGTGAACGGGTTTCATAGTCGTCAAACAAGTTTGCCGGTTCCTTGAAAATTACATCATTGAATTTACCCAGGTGGCGTTGTGCAGGCATCCAGTTCCTGTGAGGTGCCTTTTGATGATACATAACCATAAAAGGTTTAGACTTATCACGGTTTTCCAAAAAACGTATGGTTTTATCGGTAACGATGTCGGTGACATAACCCTGTTCCGTAATGATTTTACCATTTTCGTTGAACTCTGGCTGATAATAATGTCCCTGTTCATGATCTCCGGAAAGAATGCTCCAGTAGTCAAATCCCTGAGGTTGAGAAATCAGGTGCCACTTTCCTATCATTGCAGTCTGATATCCGGCTTGCTGAAGCAATTTTGGAAAAGTTTGCTGATCACCATTAAACGCAGTTGAAAAATTATCTTTGTATCCATTCACATGACTGAATTTCCCGGTAAGAATGCATGCACGTGAAGGACCTGAAAGAGCATTGGTGACATAACAATTATCAAAACGCATCCCTTCGTTGGCAATCCTGTCGAGGTTGGGTGTTTGTATCAGCGTTCCTCCATAACAGGTCATCGCTTGTGTTGTATGATCATCTGTCATCATAAAAATAATATTCGGCTGTTTTTTTACTGCCTGCTGATGACATGAACTCAAACTGACCAAGGCAACAGATGTTAAAATTAAACTTTTTTGCATATTAAAAATGACTTTCTATTTATTTATATCAATTAACCACTATCAACGTAATAACTTCATACATTTTTGTTTTTCATCCGATTGCAGATTTAGAAGATAAATACCTTCGGGATAATCCGACAGACAAATGTCATCGGTAAACTGGATATTTCTCTTAGCAAACATCAAAGATCCCGAAATGTCTGATACAAAATAATTAAAAATCTTGCCAGAATCTGCCTCTACACGATATGTATGATTTTCTCTTTTGTAAAGTTTAAATTTATTCCCTGAAGAGTGATCCTGATCAGTAACAGATGTTGTCAGAATCTTAAGCAACACACGGTATGTCTCACCTTCTTTTGCTTTGGTATATTCAATGATGGTTTTTCCATCACCATTCTGTATGACCGATACATCTGTGTCCAATGCAATCTTATCATATTCCCCGTTCAATTCAATCCTGATTGTTGACCGGTTTCCTGCTGCCCTTACTGCATCATAACTTAATGCTGAAATATTAGATGCACTGGGACGATGCATGTCCGGGTCGGAGAATGCTACCTCAAGCGTATCGTTTCTTTCCTGCATGATGATGATAGAAGGAATATTCACCTGATACAGTTTTCCGGCATTTATAATTTCCGGCGTGTTAAATACAACCGCCGAAAGGGTTTTAGACGGGTGATGACGGACAACATGCGCAAGTTCATCATACCTTACTATTTCAATCGGATTATTTTCATAAACACTTAATACTTCCATGTCCTCATTTGAAATTCCAGTTACAATCTGATAAGCATATCTCCCGTTGTTTAACACTTTTCCGTGATTGATATATGCTGTAATGTAAGACGTGTTAAACTCAACGTTAACGCTTCCTTCTCTTATTAAATAGGCATTCCCGTAATTATCCTTTATAAAAGGAGCTGTTATGCCTGTCTGGTTTTGATTTATCGCAACCCCGTTTAGATACAAGACATCTGATGACTGTATTTTTTCATTTTGAAACAAGGTGGTGTGGACAAAATGATTCTTATCGGTATTTTTTATACCACTGCCCAAACAAGTGTAAATACTGTCGAACTGAAAAACAGATTTTTTCGCATAGAAATTCACATCAAACGTATTATCATGTAAATAATTGGCAAAAACTGAGCTCTGTTGATTAAATGCAATTCCTCCCAGAAACGGTTCATCAGAAAAATTACGGTGTAAGGCATTATTGTTTTGAAAATTGAGTTCACTCTTTGTCAGATATTTTGTTGTTGTACCAGGAATGTGACTCCAATCCCAGGCTGTATTGCCTGGTCTGTAACTTTTAAAACCTGTTTTTATATTTGACAATTCAACATGTCCGTAACTCAGGTATCTACCATACAGATTTTCGGACGAAGAGCTTTCAAAATCCCAGATGTATTTACTGTGCCCTTTGGTAGTCAATACCCAGTCGGACTGGCGTGAAATCAGCAATCCAGAATAGGGCATAAACTTCGTCCCAACAGGATTTTTTTCAGCCGCGAGTGGAGATAAGGATAACTCGAGCATTTTCTCCACTTCTCCCGGAGCGTTTTTAAAAGTAATATCAGACCGTACTCTTGAAATCAATGATTTCAATGGTTCCGTTGTTGGGTACCAATAGTTTTTAAATGCCTGAGTCAATTCAACATCAGGAGTCTCCGATGCAAGCGCCAAATATGCATACGCAGGCAGCAGTTTATCCAAAATCTGAGTTTGAGTTGGAAAACGACCGGTAGTCGAACCCGGAACATCATAACCCGCACACATGAACCGGAATGTGAGCAATCCGTTTTTCAAATGGTTATAGGTTTCTGTGCTGAGTGCATAAGGTGTGTCCGAAAGGAAATAGTACAACAAAGCGCCTATATACAAGGCATCAGGATAATATGCACTGTAATAGGGTCCGCGATGATGATATCCCGAATAGTCGGGTTTCAGACATCCGAGATAACCCTGTGCAGGTGAAAAAGCGTTGTCGGCATACGCTTTAAAGCTTTGCAGCGCTGAAACCTGTTGTTTTTCATCCTGCATGGCAACAGCATACAATAATTTTGGCATCATAAGCGCCCTTATCTGATCAGCTGTTTCCCCTTTATCTTCAGGGGTAACATATACATTTCCAAACAAACTATACCAGTAAAAAGCCTTCATGACCCGTTCATATTGTTCTGTTGTCATCGCGTCTCTCATGAGATAAGCTGCATGAAAGAACCCGGAACTTCTCAGCATTTCAAAACGCAGCCGGCCTAATGCACTTCCGTCGGCCCATCCCTGATCGTAGTACCAGTCAAAAATCTTCAGAATCAGTTCACGCGAGGTAGTCTTATTATTTTTTATGGCGTCATAAGCCAGCTGAATCATGTATTTCTCATTGATATCCCTGAAGGTTTTTACATTTACACCATCAACAGCCGTATTGTAGAAATCCATCGGATATAAGCCTTCTCCATTAACCGTGCCATCAGGTAGTGTTTCGAGCGATAAATCCGAAATCCTGTTCAACGCCGTTTGCACATAGCTGTTAAAAGAGTTTCTGCGCGAAATAAAAACCGGATTATCATCAAACTGTCCGCTTCCCAGATGCCAGTCGTCAATCCGTTTTTTGAGCGTTTGTACCGCATCTCTCTGTTCTTGTGTAACAGTATTTGCAGGAGCTTGTGGAGGATAATTTCTGACGGCAACAAAATCGACCAGCTCAGCGGAGGTATTGTTAACCTTATATTGCAGGTCTGAGATGCGCTCCCACGACACGTTATCCACAAATTCGAGATAATCAACGTATAAAGTCCCGGAACCCGATTTGGGTGATTCCCATTTCATGCTGCGCAGGGTATATCCCGGATGTCCCATGTCGGCTCTGAAACGCGCCCAGACACAACGCCATCCCTTGAAGTTCAGGCTGACTTCCAGGCTACATCGCCTTGTGATTGAAGATTCGTATTCATAAAACCACAAAACCAACTTTTGACTGGAAGGATTTTCGTTATATATCCATGTCGTAATTCCCCCATTAGCCTGGATGCTGGCTGTGTTCATGGAGAGGGGTGCAGCCACAAGCGTGTCGTTGGCAATCCAGTTCCAGCGAAGAGAGCGGGAACCCAACTTTGCCCGTTGCGAGCTGACTGATAAAGCGCCCCGTTTTGCTTTAAAAACGGAAGGAACCATTCCATCTTCAAAAGAATAGATTGTTCCTGCATTGAGATGAAAAGCAAATAACAGAAAAAAGCTGATATATTTTATGTATGTGGTTTTCATGAATTAATTTTCACACATTGACTAATAACTCATTTCTTTCCGAAGCATTGTATCATTCGTTTTTTTCGCATATTCAAGCATTCTGCTGCGCATTTGTTTACGGACACCGGCATATTTCGGATTGTAAACCAGGTTTTTCTTTTCACCCTTATCCGATTTCAGATTAAACAATTGTTCTTTATCTTTCAGCATGCGATAATACACATATTTATATTCACCCTCTATGACACACCAACCGCGGATGTTTACACCATCGAGTAAAGTTTCAATAAAAATGTGTTCATGTTGCCCCGTTTTATCACCTTGTAGCAATGGTTTCAAACTGATACCGTGCCTGTCGCCGGGAACCGTAGCGCCGGCATAATCACACAAAGTCGGATAAATGTCGATACCGATATTGGTCAGGGCATTTGTGAGTGAACCCGCCTTCATCCCTTTTTGTTCTGCAGGAAGCTTGACTATCAAAGGTATCCGGATGGTTTCTTCGAATAGAGTTCTTTTCTGATTCCATCTGTGTGCAGCCACTCCATCGCCATGATCACTTGTGAAAACGATAAGTGAATTGTCGTATAAACCATTTTTCTTCAGTTCCGTAATCAAATCATACAAATTCTTATCAACCCGCTCAACCAAGCGATAATAGGCATATAAATAATTACGCCAGTCGGTTGAGGTGTAATTCCGGGTAGGATAAAGCCTGAACATCATTTGTTTATGTAGCATGACGCTTTCGGGCAAACCACGTTCAGCATTAAAATTATCCGGTAACACAGGCAGTTTCGCGTTCTGAGGAATTTCAATTTCGCCGTAATGGAGCGTTTGCGAACGCGCATACTCACAAATTTCATGGGGATTTAAAAATGAAGTCACTAAGAAGAGCGGTTTTTCCCTTTTTACGGCCAGTTCATCTTTAATATTTTCAACTAACTTCATGTCATTCATCCCGCTGATTTTTCTGAACCCAAAAACCGAATCAGGGATCTCTATAGTTGGGATATGCCATTTCCCGGCATACAAACAATCGTATCCGGCATTCAACAGCATGAAACCAAGATTATTAGGTATCTCTGATGCATAAAATGGATACTCATTATCAGGCACTCCCAGTTCAACCGGCATTTTCCCGGTAAACAAACTGGCTCTGGAAGGACCACTCAGCGGATATGAGCAATAGGCATTTGTAAAGGTAACACCATCAGCAGCAAGCATGTCCATCGCAGGGGTTTTTACAAAGGGATTTCCACGGTTGCTCATGGCATCGGTTGTCTGCTGATCGGTCATTATAAAAATAATATTCGGTTGTTTATCTGCCGAAAAAGCAGGTACGGCAGCACATAATGCTGCCGTTGCCATACTTATTTTTTTACCATTTAGCTTGTAACTCATATTTTTTCTTATTTATTTTCAATACAACACCCACCTGATTGTCTTCCATCGATTTTGAAGAGAATTTAGCCGAAATACAAGGCGATTTCTTAGATACCGGATAAATTACAGTGATAAATCTTACCGGTTCCGAATTGTTTTTCTGCGTCCGGAAAGAAAATGCCGGACGTTCATTTTTCTGGCGGTAAGCATACGACACCCAGCCCTCTTCCTCGGCCAACCGTGTTTCTTTTCCGCCAAAACCCTGTACAAGCATGTTGTTATTATCCGTGTAAAGTGTGCTTACCTTTAATTTTTCAGTGTTGACACTTACTTTTCCTTCACTTAACTGATAATGTACCGCGACATCACCTGTTGCCTTTCCTGCAGCTTCATCCACAATCACAAAGAAAGATTTATCGACAAAAAACACGGTTCTGCGATGTTTCAGGTCAGCATAGCTCTGGTTCTCTACAACCAGTTTTTCAGTATCATTCCCTATTTCCCAAAGTAAACACTTAGAGTCAGTTTGTTCGATATTGGCATTATTCAATGTCAGCGTTTTATGTACCATTGTCTGACGGAACCAATCTCTTTCCTTGTTTACTTCGGCACTACCGGCATATACGTAGCTCCCTGCGTCTGGGAAGAAATTGCGTCCGTTTACATAAAGTTCAAAAGTTCCGTTGTCGGGTTGATTATGCCAGAAAGCCGGAGGTCCTGCCTTCAGTACCATCACGGTTGCATCTTCTTTCCATCCATTACGAAAAACATAAAAGCCCGATTTAGCCAGACGATTTGAAAGATAAGAAGGCAATTCTCCTTTTTTCCCTTCTGATGCCATGTAAAGAATTTGTTTGTTTCGCGGGAATATTTTTGCCCAACGCTTGTAACTCTTAAGCATTTCCGGTTTGAAATCCAGTTTTGCATCACTGAAACAAGGATTCTGATAATTGGGAAAAGAGTAGTTTATTACGGCCATAATCATTTTTTCAACTGTTTCAAGATAGGAAGCAGGAAATTCTTTTTTATAACCGTTTACATCAGCAATTTCGATACCTTTTATGAAAATATTTATTGAGGCCAGATGATAATGCGGGTCTAATTCATACTGAAACCCATCATCATAGACCTGTGTTTTGATTTCATCATTCAGGATAGCTATACCACTTTTACGCCATGTTTCAGCGTCCCTAAACTCCGGGAAGAAAGTCCCTGCATAAATCATACGCTGAGCTTCAAACAGCAAGTGATTACCCTGTTGCGAATAATTGCCCATAACACGAGCAGCATGACGGTGATAATTCACCAGGAATTCTGTCAAAAACTCAGGAGTAAAATATTGGCTATCGACAAAATACATAAAAAGAGCAGTTTGATCCTGAAGGCGGTTGCTGACCTCAAGCGGTCTCCAGGCATAACGAACATTATCAAGTTTTTTCAACATCTCCCCGCTCATTGAAGCTTTTTCTTCTTTAGTTGGTGTCAGTAAGGGATTTTTAATAATCCAGTCGATGTATTGTTTAGTCCATTCTCCTGCGTATTTTTCATCACCTGATAGTCGGTAAGCCTTTCCCATAGGAATCCACCATTTATGACGGTGCAACTGCCAGCGAAGTTCATTGTCCTGAACCGGCCAGTATTCCCAATTAATATCTTCGCCATAAAAATAAGAAGGCTGATACCCCTTGTGCACGAAAAACAGATGTTTCAAGCCATCATCTGCCCATTTTTGTTCCTCAGCACTGATTTTAACTTTATCCAAATCAACTTCAGGATGATTTATTCCGGTACGGGTACGATAATAATCCAGTAAAGCAACAGCAGCTTCTGAAAACCGTTTTTCCTGTATAAGGCTTCGCGTTTTTTCCATTCCCGGTTTATTCAGATCAATCAGATCAAATGCTTCCGGTCGTAGTTCCTGTCCATATAACTGAGCTACCAGCATAAATGGGAGCAGCAATGTAGATAGCTTTTTTAATTTCATGTTTTTTATGATAGATTTAATTTATATATTATTTTGAAATCAGATTTTTATATCTCATCAATGATTCCAAATAGTAATAGTCTGCATAATTGAGAGGAGTATCTATTTCAGAATTAGCCGGCAGATGTCCTACCGAGTGCATCAGAATAAATCCTTTGTTCTCTCCTTTTTTCGCCAGGTATTGTTCTCCAGAAAGATTTTTCAGAACAGTCTCGGCATAATTAAAGTATTTATCACCTTGTTTTACATACTGACTCAATTCTAACAAAGCCGAAGCAGTCACAGCTGAAGCAGAAGCATCGCGTGGAGTATTGGGTATGTCGGGTGCATTGTAGTCCCAATAAGGAATTAAATCATCCGTTTTTACGTTATCCATGATAAATCCAGCGATATTTTCGGCCATACGGAGGTATTTTTCATCCCCTGTTGCACGATAACATACTACATAGCCATATAGGCCCCAGGCCTGACCTCGTGCCCAGACACTTTGGTCGGCATAACCTTGAACAGTTTGTTTGGCAATTATGTTTCCTGTAATAGTATCATAATCAATTAAATGATAAGAAGAATAGTCATCACGAAAATGGTGTTTCATGGTCGTATCTGCATGACGCAACGCGACGTTTTTATATTTCGGGTTTTGGGTATAATCACTTGCCCAGAAAAGCAATTCCAGGTTCATCATATTATCAATAATAACGGGAAATTGCCATTCACCAAAATCCCACGAACGAATCGTCCCGGTATTTTCGTTAAAACGGGAGATTAGGTTATCAGAAGTTTCAAGCATCACGCGGATATAGCTGCTATCAGCAGTAAGTCTGAATCCATTTCCGTAACTGCAATACACCATGAATCCTAAGTCATGTGTTCCAGTATAGTCTTTCAGGTCATAAAGCAAATTAGTATATTCAATGGCTTGTTTTTTAAACTTCTCATCCTTTGTAAATTCATACATATACCACAAACTTCCGGGGAAGAAACCACTTGTCCAGTCGTATAAATCTTCAAGCCGGATTTCACCATTGCGGATAGAACGGGGTAATTTCTCCTTTCCTGAAATTTCTTTGGCCATCATGTCCAACTGATAAGCCGAGGTTTCAATGCTTTTGTCCACCCAGGAAGCGTTATTTTTACAGGAAGAAATTGATAAGGATAAAAAAGTGGCAATCACTAAAAAATTAAGCAGTCTTCGTTTCATTGTATTTAGCATTAAATTATACATTACACCATCATCAGGAACAATATCGGTAACTAAATGTGATTCAGACAGAGTTCCTGATGCAAATGAACTATAATTTAATCTTTCTTAAATTGAATTTTGTCGAAAAAAATATCAATTTTGTTACAATCTTCTGCTTTTTATATATTCAGTAGGTAAAACGCCAAAATATTTTTTAAAACTGGTGGCAAAATAGGAAGGAGTATTAAAGCCTACCATGGTACTCACTTCAGCAACATTATACCGTCCATCAAGCAACAATTTACAAGCTTCATTAAATCTGATTTTCTTGATAAAGTCGATGGTTGATTCTCCTGTAATTGCTTTTAATTTGAGATGCAGGTTCGATCGGCTCATCCCCATTTCAGAACAAAAAATATCAGTAGAAAACTCACTGTTATCCAGATTATCAATCACGATTTTCATTGCTTTTTTCAGTAGTTCCTCATCCATCGTATTAAAAGTAATTTTTTCGGGCTCCACTTCAAGGGATTTAGAATAGTATTCGAGGGTACGACGACGTGATTTCAGCATGTTTTGGATCTTTGCTCTCAATACAGAGTACGTAAATGGTTTTGGAAGATAATCATCAGCACCTACTTCCAGCCCCAATAACTGGTCCTCAGTATTCGACTTTGCAGAAAGAATAATCACTGGGATGTGACAAGTTTTAATGTTTTGTTTCAATGACTTACACAACTTAATCCCATCCATCTCGGGCATCATTACATCGGTGAGTATTAAATCCACTCCTTTATCTTTCAATACCTCCAGTGCTTCTAGCCCGTTAGAGGCCGTGTGAATATGATAATGTTTTGACAGACGATCAACAAGATAATCAGTCACATCAGCATTGTCTTCGACGATAAGCAAGGTATCACTGATGTTAACATCTGCTCCTTCAGATGCATCTGCTACCGGTTCATCAAGAATAAAATCAAGATTTTTCTGATGTACTTTCATCGGATTATCTTCATCATGTCCGAGGTCAATTTCCGACCTGTCGTACACCTCTTCATTTTGCGGGAAATAAACTGTAAACCGACTCCCCTCTCCCGGTGTACTTTTAACTTCTATTCTTCCATGGTGTAAATCAATTAATCTTTTTACGAGCGACAACCCTATTCCTGTACCGACATAATCAGAATTTATCTGATAGAACCGATCAAATATCAACAATAGTTTATCCTCCGGAATTCCCGTTCCGGTATCTTCCACTTCAAGAATAAAATAATTGAGATCTTCTTCCATCCGTACAATAATTTTTCCGTTATCCTGGGTAAATTTAAATGCATTCGACAACAAATTACTTAAAATCAATTCAAGGTAGTTACAATCGATTAGTATTTCCTTGTCAGATGTCATGTCATCCACCGTGAAATTTATTTTTTTACGTTTAGCCAGCCTGTCATATAACGTACAGATTTCAATTACCTGTTTCTTAGGTTTTAATTTATGCACTTTTAGCTCAAAAACCCCCAGCTCTGCCCTTCTGTAATCCATCAACTGATTGACCAGATGTAGCATTTTGTTGGCATTTTTCTGGATATGGGCCAACTGTGAGCGTTGCCATTTATCAGTGGTTCTTTCGATAATATCTTGTAAAGGCGATAAAATAAGCGTCAGTGGTGTACGGAATTCGTGGGATATATTAATAAAGAAGCGTGTTTTCATTTGGTTCACTTCTTCCATTTTTTCTTTTTCAAGTCTTTCTGCACGAAGTTGTTCATACATCGCCCTCCGCTGACTGATGAATCGCCACACGAACCACATAATACCTACTGCCATGATGAAAAACAACAAAACAGCCCACCAGGTTTGCCACCAGTGAGGCAAAACAATAATTTCCAGTTCTGTTTCCTCCTCATTCCATTTTCCGTCATTGTTGGCAGCTTTGACTTTGAAAACATAACTCCCGTGTTGCAGGTTGTTGTAAGTCACCTGCCGGTTATCTGTAGTATAATTCCATGTTTTATCGAGTCCTTCGAGCATATAGGCAAAAGTGTTGTGTTTCCCCGCCAGATAGTTTGCCACGAAAAATTCGATTGTCAAACTTGACTGAGTGGGATGCAACTTAATCCGTTTTGTGTCAAGTATATTATTGGATAAAATACCTGTTTCATCAAATGGATGTACTTCCCGGTTCTGAACAATTATTTTACTAATGCCAGGAGCAGGATTATGAGGGTTATCTATCAGCAATTCAGGATAAAACATAGTTATACCATTTATCCCGCCAAAATACATCAGTCCCGAGTCTGACTGACAAAATGAATACATATTATATTGACGAAATAACAATCCATCAACTTCAGAATAATTCTTGAACACTCCCGATTCCGGAGAAAAACAGGATAATCCTTCGTTTGTACTTATCCACAACCGACTATAAGCATCTTCGAGAATACCATATACCATGTTACCCGGCAAACCATGTTCTTTATTGTATAATTTAAAAGTTCCATCCTCATTATATAAACTCAATCCTCCACGTGTTCCTATCCAGATATGGTTTTTTGAATCTTCGAAAATACAGTTTACAGCACTGTTGATTATCGTTCCATTGTATTCATTCGATTTAAAGACCTTTAATTTGTCATCAGGCGACCTGAGTAAACCCAACGACTTTTCACCTCCAATCCAGATTCTTTTTTTCGAATCAATTTTAAGAAACAACACGTGAGAAGAACCCATTTCCGAAATATCGTATTCTCTAATATTATCAGTTGACTCATCATAACGCAACAAGCCCGACAAAGTTCCAATCCATATTTTTCCGTTATCATCATAAGTAAGGGAATAAACATCGTTGATTTTCTTTCCTGCCCCACCCTGAATACGTGTTGCCTGGCGGGTTTGCTTATTCAGCAGCAACAAACCACCTCCATGTGTCCCAATATAGATGTGTTTTTTATCTTTCGACAATAAAAACGTTTTTATATTGTTGGATGTCAGCGTGGGTGTATTGGCACGGGTAATATAGTCGAACCATCCGCTTTGAGGGTCGTATATATTGATTCCCATATCATTTGCTCCAATCCATATTTTTCCATCTTCATCTTCAAGCATACAACTAATTACTTTATCGTTAAGCGAACGGGTATAAGGATTCTGCTGAAGATGTCCAAATTTATTTTTTAATGGGTGATAGTAATTAATTCCCCCATAATAAGTCCCCAGCCACATGCCTCCCTGTGTATCCATATAGATAGAGCGTATTGAGTTTTGACTGATTGAACCTTCCCTGGTCGGGTTGTGAAAATAATTATTGAAGCGGTCGTCGCCGTTTATTTTTATACTTAACGCATTAAATGTTCCCACCCATAAATGGAACTGGGAATCAAAGGCTAATGAACGAATATAGTTAGAACTCAGACTCTGAGGGTTTGAAGGATTATGACGGTAATTTGTCACTTCTCCCGAAAGTAAATTAAGAAGAAAAAGTCCTGCTCCTTCCGTACCCACCCATATCCTCGAATCGGATTGTGGTAAAATAGCCTGAATAATTTTACCATCAAATATTTTATTTACAGGAGTTAAATATTTTCGTGCACTATTATATACAAACAGGCCATCGACAGCGCCAATTAAAATATTATTATTTTGCTTCGCCAATGACTGAACCGCGCTTTTAAAAGACGTGAGTTGCTGAAAATCAATAAATTTTCTTTCTTTTTTATTGAACATCCAGAGTCCCGATTCAGTCCCTAACAGCAAATGAGAATCATCAAATTCAACAATGGCATTTACTTGCGCGGTCTGATCATCGTTGACAACACATTGATAATTATTAAAATGATCTTTTTCAGACACATACTGCGACAATCCGCCCTTACTTCCAATCCACAAAACTCCATCGGAATCAATGAACAAAATACGCAAGACATCATGCATCAACGAATTTTCATCATCACGTTCGTTCCGGTAAACCTTAAACGCGTACCCATCGTACCTGTTGAGACCATCAAAAGTGGCCAACCACATGATGTTGTTTTTATCCTGTGCAATTGAAATAACTGTACTATGAGAGAGCCCTTCTCTGGAAGATAGTTGAGAAAAGTACATTCCATTAGGTTCGGCTGATAAACATGTAAACGAGCTGAACACGATCATTAAAATCAGCAATATACGGTTTGCGTTTTTCATTGGGTATTTTTTATGGAAAATCAATAAAATATGGCTGCAGCAACAAATGTATTACAAAGTATTAAAAAAACAAAACTTCAGGCTATTCGTTTTTTGTCCCGAACAGCCTGAAGCATCACAAATTACTTTTTATACCTAATTATCAGAATTTTACTTTTTTAGATATAACTTCCCCATTTTTCAGTTTTACTTCACCAATATAGATTCCGGGAACCAAGTCATTCACACTGACCTCAGAACCGGGATTAAATTTTTCGAGTACCATTGTCCCGGTTATATTGTATAAACGGAGTGATTTTACATCTTCTGAGCTTTCAAGTCGTAAGGTTTGAGAGGTAACCAGATATAGTTTAACACTATTGGCAAAATGTGTTGCGTTTCCTGTCGTTGAGTCTTTGGTAACCAGAATATTTTCAAGTGTGACGTTAAAAGCCCCTACTTCTTTATTACGAGTGGTATAAATCCAACGAATATACCGATAACCTGAATTATTTATTTTTAATTCTGCTCTTTCTGCCGGAGATGAAGGTGGCATTATTGTTTCTGTGTTATACTGTTTAATAGTTGTCCAGTTTATTCCATCAGCAGAGCCCTCAATATCAAAGACATTGTTACTTCCTTCCCATGTTCCTAATGCTTTGATGGTATAATAAAGAGAATCCGGTGCATCAGTAAAAGCAACTACAAAAGAACGTTTTGCTGACCCAAATCGTATCAAAGTCTGAGCTTTATCAATACAAGCGCCTGCCCAACCAATAGTTTCAGAAGTCCACGAATCACTGTTGAAATTATCAGTTCCTGTTTTAATTTCCAACGGAAGACTTGCAGGATTAATTTTCTTCAATGTGATGTTGTATTTTGCCCAGGAAGACAAATCATTTTTAGTTACTTTTATTCCTGAAACAGTAGAACTCCAGTTTGTAGGAAGCGGACTGGGTTCTTCAACATAAGAATCTGTGCCTACATTTAAGCTTACATTTACATTGCTTAAGTCAGTTGTGCTTGTAAAAATCATTTGTCCGTCACCAGGTTTTGTTTCCGAATTATTCGTTGGATTGAATGCGGCAAAAGGAACACAAGAAGTTATTCCCTCAACAGTTAAACCACTGATGCGTTGAGCCTGAGAAGATAAGGCAAACGCTAGTACAGCTAAAAGTAAAGTAGTTTTTTTCATGTTTAAAAAAGATTTTAATGTTATACAAAATTAGTTTCATCTATCTGCTGCAAAGCTAAAGCAACCTTTTTTAGTATAATTTCAGATTTGTCGAAAAAAGTTACATTATTGTTGAATTTATTCCAACAACTGATTTTAGCGAAAAAGGAGAATCAACGAATAGAAATTACCGCTTCGATATAACCATTTTTATCTGCAGAACACTTTACCGGGATAAAAGCAAATCCGGGAACCATATTCAAAATTCTGCCATTGTTTGTTGGTGCTATATCCAGAGGAGTATTGGTTTTTACAACTATGGTAGCATTATCTTTCTGAATTTGCAATTGATCAGGAGCAATTAATGTTTCCTTTTCATCCACATCGGCAATAAATGGCAACACAAGAAATACCGGCTCATGCTTTATTTTAGCAGGTAAATGACATTGTACACGGACATTTTCTTTCGTAAATACATATTTTACATCAATTTTCTGGTTTCCAAAACGCGAAAGGCGTTGATTCTTATCTGTTAAATATGTTTGTACATGGAAGATATATCCTTTTTCTGTTTCGCTGCAATTGATTTGAGTATCGAGATCATCCATATTACTATACAATGTGTCATTTTGAATGTATTCAATCCTCGGTGTGGCTGGCATTTTATATTTTTGATTATCAGCCTGCATATTGGGTGCTTCAATTAAACTATATGAATTCATACCTGCAGCAAACAGCGGGCCTGTCGTTCGATGCCATAACAAAGAAAGAACTCCGCCCATCGGATGCGTTCCTTTCACTTTATATTCTGCATCATAACCGGTCACGGTAGCACGCCAATCACCAACAGAAACCAACCAAGTACGAATGTCTTTAAAGAATTTCACACCATATTCCTGTTCCCGCGGTAACAATTGTGATTTAAATGCTTTTCGCGATAGGTCTTCGTTAGACAAAAGTGAAGCCAGGGTTTTTGCATGTCCGAATGTATGATGGATACAACTTTCCTGTTTACAACCGGCGTAATGAGCTCCTCCCTGTAAGATTCCTCTGTATGTACTTTGTTTCAACAAATGTAGATTACGCACAATGGCTTCAAACAGGACAGGATTTTCATCTGCCAGCGCATAAAAACCAGCCATAAAACCATCGCTAGTACGCCCTCCCCAATAAGTCCACTTAAAACTACGCGTGCCCCAACTATTATCCCACGCTCCATCGGGAAGCATAAATTCAAGATGAGTCAACACGGAAGCAGAGACAAGATCTAACAATGTTGTGTTTTTTGACTGAATCGCGTATAAGGCCAGATTAGGCAATGATTCTTCCACATTGTACAACAAATCGACAGGAAAGCAACCGTTTTTTGTTTTCTTTTTTATTTCAGGCCCTTCACCATAAAGAAAATGTTCGTTTTCAGTAAAGGAAGCTTCTAAATCATGAGCTATTTCAGTTGATTTGGAGATGAAATCCTGCCGGTTAAATTCTTGACCTATTAGAAATAACGCATACACAGCAGAAGCAGCATAATTTACATTCATGTTTCTCCAGTTTTTCCGTTTCCGGCTGTATATAAAATCATTTTTACAGATAAATTCACCTGCTTCAAGCAATTGTTTGTTCCATTCGCCACGGGTTGAATCATCTAATAAATTCCCGTAATGCTTTAATGTTTCCGCTAATGATATGGCCATAAATACGGTTGTTCCATTCCAGTCAGATACATGTACATCGTTCATCCAGGAGCCATCGTGTATTCTTACATTATCCATCCATTTCATCAACTGTTTTGCTGCTTCGATGTACTTTTTGTCTTGCGTATGAGAAGCCATATACATAATCGGGAAAACGGCGTCTCCACACCTGCCATGCACCCTCGAACACGCCGGGCAAAGCAGCCCTCCATTCAACGACGGATTTGTGTGTTTGATCTGGTATGTCAGCAAACTATCAACCCATTCCGACAAAAGTTTATTTGCTGAAACCCTGATATCTTCTCCTGAATTAACTCCGGATGCATAGCTGATACCCACTTGAACACTTTGAGCATAACCGGCTCGTACGGCAACAGCGGTTACAGAGTCGCCGGGGTTAATTGTGAACGGTTTTGTATATAAGAACCAATGACCGTCAGCATAACCTTTTCCATTGATCTGATAAGCAATCGAGGCCCCTTTGGTAGCACATGCTATTTTCACAACATTGTTTGTAACATCAATTTCCGGTTGAGAAGTTACGGGTTGTCTCCTCCCCGGCCAAAACAGTTCTATCAGTTCTGGTTCGGTATAACTCCATAACGGATTTTCTTCTTTCAGCCAACGATCCTGTTCTTTTCTTAACCTGCTGATAACCGCTTTATAAGTTGTGTTTTCAGCTAAATTATTCAATTCAAAAGGATCATTTAAAACATCATAAAGTTCTTCAACCGGACGCGGTTTGACAAACCATTTTTCTGCATCAGGAGACAATTGTCCGGCCTCATGCAGTCGGACCATTTCTTTTATAATTGGCATTGACGAGCGGGAAATAATAGGCAAATAACAAGGCTGCTCGGGTTTATAGTTGCGGATATACCGGTAACGATGATCACGAACTGCCACTTGTTTTTCATAAAAAGTATCTAACCTGTCACGAGCGCCATAGACATATTTTCTGTCTTTTCCTTTGTATTGTCCAAGGAATGGAACCCCCTGCATGTAAGCCGGAGGACGAATTCCGGCTATTGAAAGGATGGTTGCCGGAATATCAGCAAACATGTGCAATTTATTGTCTGTTGTACCGGCATCTTTCTTATCCGGGAACCTGACAATAAAAGGAACATTCGCTCCTGATTCATAGAGTTCTCTTTTTTGACGGGGCAGCGGTCCGCCATTGTCAGAATAGAAAATGATAATGGTGTTTTCAAGCTCTCCTTCCGCTTTCAGTTCATCAATAATGAGTTGAAATTGCCTGTCCATTTCTGCAATGTTACTGTACATAATGGCCATATCCCGTCGGGTTATGGGGTTATCAGGAAAATAATCGGGTACTGCAATATCTTCCGGATTTACCAACAAAGGCAATCCGGCTCGTTTCATAATCTCAAACTCATGCGTTACCGTAAGATTAAAAATAGAGAAAAAAGGCCTGTTCGCAGGTTTGTTTTTCCAGTGAGCCGAACTACTGCATTCATCCCAGGCAGTTAACGGAGACTCAAATTGATAATCCGTTTTTAAATTATTTGTACAATAATAGCCTTCTGCTCTTAAAAACTCGGTAAAACATTTTACTCCTTCAGGTAAAACAACATCGTAGGGAGTAATGCCATCCGGTTTGGATTTATTTTGTGCTGTTCTCATATTGTTTGCGCCAATAGCCGTAGGATACATTCCTGTAATCAGCGATGCTCGTGAAGGAGCTGACACGCCTATTGTAGTAAACATTCCTTTGTAAATTATTCCTTCTCTGCTGAAATTATCGATATTGGGACTTATGGCTACCGGATCCCCATAACATCCCAAGTATGGACTTATATCTTCGCAGGTGATGCAAAGTATATTAGGTTTTTCCTTTTGAGTATTGATTTTTTTTTCTGATGCTTGCGTTATTGCACCAATTAGTAGCAACTCGCTTAAAAATAAAATTTTTTTCATAAAAACATTCGTTTACAGTAGTAATCACATCCTGACGACGTTAATAATCAAATGCCGTCATATAAACATGACGGCATTTGAAAAAAACATCTACTTCAATTAACTATCTAACCCACAATTATTTATCTATAAAATTATTTCGAATGAAAAATCATCAATAATTTGGATTTTGAGTAATAACGTTCCGGGTTTCCCTGATTTCGACAGCAGGAATCGGATACAACTCATGTTTACCTGCCTGGAATCTTGTACCTGCAACCCATGAATATGTTTTTACAAATCCGTCTGAAATTTCCTTATTAAAATCAGTATAAAATGTTGAGATGGTTGTTCCAATCAAGTTCCAACGAATTAAATCCGAACGCCTGAAACCTTCAAAGCATAATTCACGGGCTCGTTCGTCGAATAAATAATCTCTTACAGCCTGTTGACCTCCAACAAAGGAAGCGCTTGTTAAATCTATCAGTGGATCTGGCGTTTTCGGGTCTTTCCCGTAGGCGCGTCTTTTTACCTGATTCAGACATTCTAATGCCAGATTATCCAGTGTTCCATCATATTCATTTACAGCTTCAGCATACATAAGAAGCACATCAGCATATCTTAACAAGATGAAATTCACGTCTGTATTTTCCAAATCTTTCGGAGCTCCTTTAACCCAGTTTCTTCTCCATTTTCCGGGAGCCCAACGATAATTTTCATTGTATCCAATTGGAATGATTTTGTCGGTTTTATCTATTTTAAAGTCAGCGATAGCTACAGGTCTCCTTAAATCGCCGGTGTCAAATCTCTTCCAGAAAAGACCACTTGTTTTTATGAAAGAATTGCCAAGACCAAAAGAAGAGTTTCTGTCAATTTCAGGAGAATTATATGAACCGATTTTCCCTGTATGTTCATCTTTCCCCGTTGGGTTAAAGAATTGTACTTCAAACATTACTTCTTTGGGCTCCATGATATATTCGCATACATTTCTGAAAACCTTTTCGTAGCTTGTATTTAACGCATGTTTGTTAGATGCAATGATAGATGCGGTAATTTCCTTTACTTTTTCATAATAATCCATGTAATTAGCCGGTCGTTTCATACTACCGTCCTGATGTAAAGAATATCCTGCACGAAACAGATAGACCCTTGCCAACAATCCCATAGCTGCACCTTTTGATATTCTGCCGAGGTAAGGATTCATTTCATTGTGCCATGGTAAATCGGGAATACTGGTTTCCATATCAAGAATTATCTGGTCATACACCAATTCACGATCAGTTCTTGGAATTAAAAAGTTATCATGCGGTTTTGATGAAGTTATTTTCAAAGGCACATCGCCCCACATCCTTACCAGGTCGAAGTAACACAACCCTCTCAGGAAGCGCGCTTCAGCAATAAGATTTTTGAACCGTTTCCTCTCAAGCGAGTCTTTGGTTACCACTTTATCCTTATTATCAAGAATCCGGTTTGCTCGGTCAATGCCTTTATAATACAATTCCCATGCGTCCTGAATCCAGGTATGTTCGGCATATACATTATAATGCCCCAAATCTCTTGCCGCATGTCCTATACCGGCACCTTTTATGTGGCTAAGATCTGTATCGCAATCACTTACCAGCATAAAATGTCCATAAGTCATTTTATTGCTCAAAACCTCATATACACCATTTACGGCCAGCGACAGCTGCTCATTGTTTGTAAAAAACTCCTTTTCGTTATAATAACCAAATGTTTGTTCCTGTAAAAGATCAGAACAAGAAGAGCATGTAAAACCTAATATTGATACAATTACTACGATACCGGTTTTTAAATATAATTTTGATTTCATAATATGTAATTTTTTATCGAGTTAGAAAGAAATGTTTGCTCCTAATATAAATGAAATTGTTGATGGATAAGCTCCCCAATCGATGCCGGGAGTCATTCCATTATTGGGAACCGTGTTTACTTCGGGGTCAAACCCGGAATATTTTGTAAAAGTATAAAGGTTATACAATGTCCCATAGAAACGAATATTCGAAAAATGAATTTTATTTACCATCGATTTAGGCAAAGTATATCCAAATGAAATGTTGTTAATTTTCAGGAACGAACCGTCTTCTACATATCCTGAATGAAAATCGAGTACCGAACTACCTTCAACAGAAGCAAATGTACTATTCGTGTTAGCTGCTGCTAACTGAACCGGATCTGTAAAAATATCGTTTCCGTTAGCATCAATAATTGTATATCTGTTTTTTGCAATACTCAAACTGTTTCTATACTGGTTATTCAGCTTTGTGTAATACATTTTATTGGCACTGTAAATATCGTTTCCAATCGAGAAATTAATGAAAATACTAAAATCAAACCCTTTGTATGCAAATGAATTATTCAAACCACCATATATGTCGGGAATAGCATTCCCAATCACTTTTCTGTCTTCAAGATTGATAATGTTATCTTTCTTCACGTCTTTATATTTCCAAAATCCGGGTTTCGGGTATCTTGACGGATCATAAGCTACGCCTTCTTTAACTTCATATTTATTTTTTGTTGGATTAAAAGTAAAATCATCTGTAGTATAAATACCTTCCAATTCATATCCCCACATTTGTCCCAAAGATTGTCCTACCTGAATCATATAATCTCCTTTATTAAATTCAGATGTTTGTGCCCAATTAGATAAAATCTCCATATAATCAGACATATAGAGTTCTTTAACAGTATTTTTGTTATGTGACAGATTTAAACTTGTTGTCCAACTAAAATTCTTTTTATTGATATTATGAGAAGTAATTGACACTTCGATTCCTTTATTATTTGTTTTTCCGGCATTAATCATTCTCGACGGGAAACCTGAAATCAAAGGCAGTGGAGCATTAAGTAGCAAATCTTTTGTATCGGTGTTGTACAGATCCAATGTTACTTGTATCCGGTTATCCAGAAACCCTGCATCTATACCGAAATTACCCGTGATATTCGTTTCCCATTTCAAATCAGGATTTTCCAACTGACGACTGCCTAATCCCGGCAATGTACCATTACCACTTGGTATCCATAGGGTTCCCAACAAAGATAAAGATAGATAATTATCAATGCGGTTGTTTCCTGATG
The DNA here is from genome assembly GCA_028703105.1 of Paludibacter sp. Classification (GTDB taxonomy): domain Bacteria; phylum Bacteroidota; class Bacteroidia; order Bacteroidales; family Paludibacteraceae; genus Paludibacter. The sequence continues at coordinate 27,699 of JAQVNN010000016.1, forward strand.
TTCCGTAACTGAGTCTTAATTTTAAATTGGAAAGTAAATCCTGTTCCTTCAAAAAATCTTCTTCTGACATTCTCCATGCAAAAGAAGCTGAAGGAAAATATCCCCATTTATGATTAGCTCCGAATTTAGTTGAGCCATCAGCACGAATAGATGCTGCCAACAAATACTTCTGATCTATATTTACATTTGCTCTGGTAAAAAAAGACAACAGCTTGTTTTCGGCAATACTTGTAACGGGAATCTCCGGAGTTCCTCCTAACGACATATCGTTGAGTCCAAAATTAATATCAGGAAAATTTGCCGCTCCTGCTTTCAAGTAAGAAAAACGATCAAACAAATATTCCTGACCGGCTATTAGATCCAGCTGATTAACTGAATTAATTGTTTTAGAATAACTTAACACGTTATTAAACATCATGCTTTCTGCATCATCTATTACTTTCCATCCATAAGGCGCTCCTGCGTTCTTTGCTTGTTTAGATCTTTCAGAATAGAAAATATCCTGATTATACAATCTTTTTCGTACCCCCAAGGACCCTCTGTAGCTCAGGTTTTTTAATAATTTTATTTCTACATCACCATTTAAATTTAAGATTCGGTTTCTTTTATTTTTTGTTTCACCCTCGATTGAGGCAATAGGACTTTGCATCGGACTTGCTCCTTCAAGTAATAGCAATGGGTCGTCGTCGTTAATGATTAGTCCCTCGTCTTGCCCATTTTTTCCGATTGTCGGACGATACTGAATTACATGCTGCATCCTGCTAAATGCTCCTCCGTCCTGCAAAGAACCCAATCCCTGTGTCTTTTCATCTATATAATTCACATTCAACGATACATTCATCCAATCAGTAGTCTTTTGATTTAACTTTATTCTAAAATTATCACGCACTAAACTACTCCCATACCAAATGCCTTTATCATCATTATGAGTATAGGAAAATAAATATTGCGATGTTTTATTTCCTCCGCTGATATTGACTTTATGTTGTTGTGTGACTGCCGGACGACGGTTAAATACTTCATCCTGCCAGTCAATGCCGGGACGGTTCCCATATAAACTCTCATATTCGTTAAACTCGCCATAAGTCGGAAGAATGGTTGTTCTCATTTTGTCAGGGTCATTAATAGCTCTTTCATATTCAAGTTCTACAAAATCTCTGACATTTAACAAATCATATTTTTTAGTGATTTTTTTCAATCCGGCATACACATCATAATCAATTGTCATTTTATTTTCTTTACCTCCTTTGGTTGTTATTAAAATAACTCCATTAGCACCACGCGATCCGTAAATAGCGGTTGAGGAAGCATCTTTAAGAACATCAATGGTTTCAATGTCGGTTGCTTCAATTCCTTTTAATCCATCTTCAGATGGGAAGCCGTCGATAATATACAAGGGTTCGTTATTCTGGGTAATTGAAGTACCTCCTCTTACACGAATTGAAGTTTCTGCATCAGGTGCCCCTTGTGATTTTATTACCTGTACTCCAGCAATTTTTCCACTCAACGCCTGTGTGACGTCGGTAATAGGAGTACCAACCAAATCACTTGATTTTAAGGAGGATACAGAACCCGTTAAATCCTTGCGTTTTGTTGTAGCATAACCAATTTTCACAATCTCATTCAACTCTACTGATGAATTACCCAACACGACATCAATGACACTTTGTCCATTTACGGCTATTTCTTTTGAATCATATCCAACAAAAGAAAAAACAAGTGTTGTACCGGAACTGGCTGGTACGGTAATAGTATAATAACCGTCAATATTACTGATAGTACCAGTGTTTGTTCCCTTTAACACGACATTGACACCTGGTAACGGTAAATTTTCATTATCAGTAATTACACCTGAAATTGTGGACTTTGGCTGAGAAAAAGCACTGATCAAACAGCCAAAAAGCATTAAGAAAAGAATTGATTTTTTCATACATAAAAAAAATTAAATTGTAAATAACTTCATGAAACTTTATTGCACATGATTAAAAAAAACTGATTTGTCTGCTCTTTTATTGATAAAACTCCATTTTAAATTATTCTTTCTGTTTTCAATTTTATTCTTTAAAAAATGCCCAATACTCAACTTCCCTTTATAAGTATAAAGGATGCCATTGGTTAAGTATTTTTTAAAGGAATCATAATGAATAGAATGAATAATGTGTCTTAGATCCTGAATTTTTATAAGGGCTTCAATCAATTTTTTGATAAATTTAAGGCAACATCTGTTAGAAAAATTTCAGATTTGTCGAAAAAAGTTGCATTATTGTTGAATAAATATCAATACCTGGTA
>JAQVNN010000094.1 GCA_028703105.1 Paludibacter sp.
AAATCAAAATTAATTGAATTAGTGGTTGATAGTTCTGCCTATTTCATTCAAACCAAGGAGCAGAACGCTATTACACGAAAAATATCGTTAGAGAGTTTTAAAAAAAGTGGTGAAATAATTTCTTTTACACAAGTTGCTAAAAACCGTTTTATTATATTTGGGAATGATAAAAAATTGGAGAATGATGATTATATTTCTTATATTTATAAAAATGGGAAGCAAGATAAAATTATTATACTACCACGTATTGTACTTACATTGAAAACTGGACAAACTATATACCCAATATTTAATAAATATTCTGAACAGATATCTATTGAAAAGAGTTATGGAAGTAAAGTTTTATTGAAATGCTTTTTAAATAATTCGGAAAGTGTGCTTCGTCTCATAAAAGATTTGAATAATATGAATGAAATTGAGTGGTGTGAACCTGAAATGCTATCAGATTTCAAAACGAATAATCCTCTTTATCCGCAACAATACTATTTAAGAAATACAGGCCAAAATGGAGGAACTTCAAGTATTGATATTAATGTTGAACCTGCTTGGAATATAACAAATGGAGCTATAAATATTACTGTTGCTGTTATAGATGAAGGTGTAGATAGAAATCATGAAGATATGGGAAATAGAGTTTTAGAAGGATTTACAATTCGAAATCAAAACGGATTTGGTGCTCCTCAAAATGCAGGCACAACTGTTATGACTTGTAAAGGACATGGAGTTGCTTGCGCTGGGATAATAGCGGCATCTAATAACACTATTGGAATCAGAGGTGTAGCGAATAATATAAGGATATTGCCTGTAAATATTGTTCCTGATCCTGTAGCTTTTGATATGTGGGGAAATATTATATCTGGCGGTTTTGGTTCTAATATAGAAATCGCTCAAGCAATCAACTGGGCTTGGCATAGAGCTGATGTTCTTAGTTGTTCCTGGGGTGGAGGTATGCCTTCTAATGATATTACATTAGCAATTGATAGCGCACGTGGTTTTGGAAGAAATGGAAAGGGCTGTCCTGTCGTTTTTGCTTCAGGAAATGGCTGTGGTAATCCAGGTGTTACCGATGTTGCATTTCCTGGAAATGTTAATAATGTAATAACTGTTGGTTCTATTAATAATCAAGGAATGATCTGGAATTATAGTCAAAGAGGGGCAGCCATGGACTTGGTTGCACCAAGTGGAAACGTTAATTTTAATGGTGATGTAAGAACTACCGATAGAATGGGTGACATCGGTTATAATAATACGAATTACATGACAAATTTTGGAGGAACTTCTGCTGCTTGTCCCCAAGTAGCAGGTGTTGCAGCGTTGATGCTGTCTGTAAGACCTGATTTGACAGAAACACAGGTACGAACAACACTCCAAAATACCGCAAGAGATTTAGGTTCGACAGGTTTTGATAACACTTATGGATACGGCTTAGTTAATGCCTATGCCGCTGTAAATACCGTTGCTCCCCACATTTCCGGCCCATCTCATATTTACAATCAAGGCACTTATACCATTACAAACCTGCCTACTGGCGCTACAGTCCAGTGGAGTACGCTGATTCCTGATTACGCTACTATAACAGGACAAGGAACATCCACTGCAACGTTCAACTTCTACAGGGGGTTAGATGGACATGATGACGTGATAAAAGCAAGTATTTTTGTGAATGGCGTGCTTATAAAAGAATTAGAATTATCCGTTTTTGTAGGATTGGGAGTTAGCTCGATTGAATCCTTGGAGTACTGTGGCTATAATGTTTTAATCGCTCATGCAACTGAGGATGATAATCCCAATCCCAATCTCACTTGTACCTGGACTTGCAATGATGGTCAATTTGTTTATTTCCCTTATGGGGATGATGCCAGCTTTGCCGATAAAGGGAGCCGGGTTACCGCTATTCAGGTTGCTCAATCAGGATATTATACTGTGTGTGCAACTTTAAACGACGGAACATATACATCTCCGCAATTTTGCAGTTCAGTCTATATCAATGCCAATGGTTCTTATTCCGCTTTCTCTCTTTATCCAAATCCGGCTACAAGTTCGGTTACCTTGTCACTATTAGATACGGATATGGTTGCAAAGAATACGAGTCAGCAGGAAAACGCATTGAACTCATCAAGCAATATACAGACTGTTAATGGTTTGCTAAATAAATATGAAATCCAACTATGGAACTCAACGGGGTTAGTGAAAAGGATTATAACAGATCAACCCCAATATCAAATGTCGTTAAATGGTGTGTCTAAAGGCTTCTATTATGTAGTAGTAATCAGAAATGGTAAGACTTACCGCCAGCAACTGGTTGTAAATAAAAATTAATAATTATGAAAATAAAAAATATTATATTCACGGCAATTACCCTGTGTCTACTAATAGGAACAATGGGATGTGAAGATGAAACTTATGCTCCTCCTTCCGACCCCAAACAGGCAATTTTGGGAAAATGGGAATTAATTGAGATTGGATTTCAAAATCACACTGAACCATATCAGGATAATAGATATATAGAGTATTTGCCGGATAGTGCTCTGGGCTGGTATTATTACGACACTAAAGAATATACTGTTTCGAATATAAAATACTGGATAGATACAATACTTCACGAAAAACAGATAAGAGAAGACGGTCATAAAATAATTACAGAATACACCTATCAGTTTTACGAAGACAAAATGCGTTTAGAGTACATCGACTTATTGGCTATATATGACGTTTTTATTTACCAACGTAAAAAGTAAATGTTATGAAAAAAATAATTTTCGCAGTCATATTGGCAATATCTGTTTCATGTAACGTAGATGAACCATATGCTCCTCCTTCTAACCCCCAACAAGCGATATTGGGAAAATGGGAATTGATTGAAATAGGCAATTGGCCTAATATGTATAAAAATACGCCATGGGGATACAAGGAGTATTTAAAAGATAGTATTATAGGCATATATGAGTATGAAACTGGAGAATATTACATATCTAATATGAAGTATTGGATAGATTCTTTATTTCATGAAAAATATATACGCGAAGACGGATATGTGCTTATTCAGAATCATTCATACGTATTTTATGAAGATAAAATGCGTATGAAAATACTTGATGTTTTGCCAATTTTCGAAACTTTTATTTATCAACGTAAAAAGTAAATAACATGAAAAAACTAAATTTTCTCGTCTTTTCGCTGTTCATGTTCCTTACAGCTCAACTTATGAGTGCTAACGACACCGTGTTTGTAAAGGAAACGCGCATCCCGGTGTTGGTCGAACGTCATGATAATGTGATTTTCCGCATACGACTGGACACCCAAACAGCTAAAACCCTGCATGCAGTCACTCTTCGTTTTGGGGATGAAACGGAATTGAAAAACATACATTCGGTCAAGTTGTATTATAGCGGTACCGAAGCTTATCAACAAGTTGCTAAACGTCAGTTTGCCCCTGTAGAATATATTTCATCGCACAAACCCGGCAAAACGCTGGCAGCAAATCCTTCGTATTCCATTTTGCTGAATGAAGTAAAGAAGCCACAGCAGGTGGTGCGGTTCTCGACCCATCAACCCTTATTCCCCGGCGTTAACTACTGCTGGATAAGCGTTAAAATGCATCCTAAAGCATCTGTTTTATCTACTTTTACAGCGGAAATTAAATCCGTAGAAGTGGATAGGAAGCCGGTACTGGTTGCTGTTGAATCGCAACCGGGTATTGTACATCGCGTCGGCGTAGGCGTTCGGCATGCAGGAAACGACGGTTCAACTGCTTATCGTATTCCCGGAATGGTAACGACTCTAAAAGGGACTTTGCTTGGCGTATATGATGTACGCTACAATAGCAGTGTAGATCTTCAGGAACATATAGATATAGGGTTAAGCAGAAGCACTGATGGAGGACAAAGCTGGGAAAAAATGCGAATCCCGATGGCTTTCGGCGAATACAACCGTTTACCTTCGGCACAAAATGGAGTGGGCGATCCGGCTATTCTGGTGAATGAGCTTACCGGAACCATTTGGTTAATCGCTGTCTGGTCCCATGGAATGGGCAATCAACGTACCTGGTGGAGCTCGTATCCGGGGATGGAATTAACTACCACAGCTCAGTTGATGCTGGTAAAAAGCGATGACGACGGCAAAACATGGTCGAAACCAATTAACATCACCAAACAGGTAAAAGATCCTTCGTGGTATTTTCTGCTGCAAGGACCGGGAATGGGTATTACCATGCAAGACGGCACACTGGTATTCCCAATTCAGTACATCGACTCAACCCGTGTTCCTAATGCCGGTATTATGTACAGTAAGGATCATGGTAAAACCTGGAAAATCAATAACCATGCCCGTACCAACACCACTGAAGCACAGGTAGCCGAAATAGAACCCGGTGTGTTGATGCTCAACATGCGTGATAACCGTGGCGGTAGCCGGGCAGTTTCTGTCACCCGCGATCTGGGTGTGACCTGGACTGAACATCCCTCGAGCCGTTCGGCGTTGCGCGAACCGGTATGCATGGCCAGCCTTATCAGTGTAAAAGCAAAAGACAATATTCTGAACCGGGACATCCTCCTTTTCTCAAATCCTGACACGGATAAAGGTCGTTATAATATAACCATCAAAGCCAGTCTCGATGGGGGAATTACCTGGCTTCCTCAAAACCAGCTGCTGCTGGATGAAGATCCTGGTTGGGGCTATTCCTGTCTGACTATGATTGACCCCGAAACGGTTGGCATTCTCTACGAAAGCAGCGTGGCACACATAACTTTTCAGGCGGTGAAACTGAAGGATATCATTCGCAAGAATTAAAATTAATATTTAAATGAAAGGTAGATTTCACTTGTTATTATTTTTTGTTATCGTCCTGATTAGCCTGGGGTATGCAAGTGCTATTGAAAATATTCAACTTCATCAAAACTGGGAGTTTTCCGAAGCTTCTGATAAACACTGGCTTCCTGCACAAGTGCCGGGTACGGTTCATCAGGATCTGATGCGACACAGCAAACTCCCAAATCCTTTCCGGGGAACAAACGAAAAAGAAATACAATGGGTAGAAGAAAAAGACTGGGAATACCGTACTCTGTTTACCCTTACACAAGAACAACTGCGTTACGATGCAATACAGCTTATATTTGAAGGACTGGATACCTATGCTGATGTATATCTGAACGGATCGTTGATACTGCGTGCTGATAATATGTTTATTGGTTACACCCTGAATGTGAAGCCAATAGTACATCCTGGCGAAAACCGTCTGCACATTTACTTCCATTCTCCCATAAAGCAAACACTTCCGCAATGGGAATCAACCGGGTTCAATTATCCGGCCGACAACGATCATCACGAAAAGAAACTAAGTGTCTATACCCGTAAGGCTCCCTACAGTTATGGGTGGGACTGGGGTATCCGGATGGTCACCTCCGGCATATGGCGCCCTGTGATGCTGCGGTTATTCAATACAGCTATTATTGAAGACGTACACCACCGGCAGCTGTCCTTAAACGAAGAAAAGGCTGAACTCCAACATACTGTTCAAGTACAGAATGTGACGAACAGTGCTCAGGATGTGGAAATTACGCTCCGTTATTCGCTCGATGGCAGGGTGGTTGCCGGAGAACATAAATCAATTAAGTTATTGCCCGGAACTTCAGAGGTAGAGATCCCTACTGAAATAAAAAAACCGCAGCTATGGATGCCCCATGGTTGGGGTAAACCGGTGTTGTATCTTCAGGAAGTTATCCTGCATCAGGAAGGAAAAGAAATTGCACGGTATCAGCAAAAAATCGGGTTACGCACCGTCCGGCTGGTTAATGAAGAGGATCAGTGGGGGCAATCGTTCTATTTTGAAGTAAACGGCGTACCTTTGTACGCTAAGGGGGCAAATTATATTCCTTCGGATGCCCTGTTGCCTTCAGTGACTCCGGATCGTTATCGTCAGCTGTTTGAAAATATTGTCAGGGGCAACATGAACATGATTCGCGTGTGGGGAGGAGGAACTTACGAAGATAATCTCTTTTATGAACTGGCCGATGAACATGGAATTCTTATCTGGCAGGACTTTATGTTTGGTTGTACAACTTATCCGCATGATCCGGCATTTCTATCAAGAGTAGAAAAAGAGGCCGTTTACAATATCAAGCGTTTACGCAACCATGCCTCGCTGGCCATATGGTGCGGTAACAACGAAATCCTGGAAGGAATGCATTACTGGGGCTGGAAGGAACGCTATACAGAGCAGGTATATCAGGAAATGTTCAGGGGTTACGACCGCTTGTTCTGCGATTTGCTGCCTTCTGCTGTAGCAAAATATGATGGCGGACGATCCTATATCCACGGCTCACCGCTGACCTCCAACTGGGGACGCCCGGAGAGCTGGCCACGGGGCGATAGTCATAACTGGGGCGTATGGTACGGCCGAAAACCTTTTGAGAGTTTTGATACCGACCTGGGACGTTTCATGAGCGAATTCGGATTCCAATCGTTTCCTGAAATGAAAACGATTGCTTCCTTTGCCGACAGCGCCGATTATGCAATTGAGTCAGACGTAATGAATGCACACCAAAAAAGTTCCATTGGAAATTCGCTGATCAGGACTTATATGGAACGCGATTATATCCTTCCTGAAAACTTTGAAGATTTTGTATATATAGGTCTGGTACTTCAAGGGCGGGGCATGCGCTATGGTTTTGAAGCACAGCGTCGTAATCGTCCATATTGTATGGGGACACTCTACTGGCAGCTCAACGACAGCTGGCCGGTAGTGTCCTGGTCGTCGGTGGACTACTATAACAACTGGAAAGCACTGCATTACCATACTGCTAAAGCTTTTGCTCCACTGCTGATCAGCCCGGTGCAACGCAATGATTCACTTCTGGTGTATCTTGTCAACGATTATCCTGAGGAACTACAGGATATGACACTTGAACTACAATGGACTTCCTTCTCCGGAAAGAGAATCTGCATGCTGCGTCTGCCGTTGGATATTCCAGCCAACAGTTCAGTGGTGGCTTTCAGGGATGCTATGACAACTACACTGACAGCAGAACAGCGTCGCACGAGCTACCTGAAAATGCATTTGAAAGATAAAAAAGGAGAAATACTAACGGGCGATGTCTATTTTTTTAATAAAACCAGGGATTTAAATCTTCCGAAACCTTCTTTCCATATAAAATTGAAGGAAATCGCCGGAGGAGATTATCAGCTTACCCTAAAATCTCCTCAACTGGCTAAAGATGTATTCGTTGAAGTACCGGTACATGGAACTCGTTTCAGCGACAACTTTTTCGATTTATTGCCGGGAGAAACTAAAGTAATCTTTATTTCAACTCCCGATAAAAAGAAAATTAATGAAGCCATGATTAAAATCAATCATATTCGTGCAACTTATCCATAATCAGCATCATAATTTAAAAATAAAAATAGTATGAAAACAGTGAAACAATTAACCGTAATTATTTTTTTAGCAGTTATCGGACTGTGGGGAAACCTGCAAGCCGCAGTGGACTATCAGGTAATACCCCTGCCAAATACGATACAGTTGCAGGATGCAGCCCCGTTTGAACTGACTTCCGGGGTAAGAATTTATTATCCAAAAAAAAATATAGCAATGCAACGTAACGCGCTTTATCTGAGCGATTACTTGCAGGATGTGTTTGGGGAAAAAGCAAAGGTGAAAGCAGGTAAAGCAAAAAGAGGAAT
>JAQVNN010000017.1 GCA_028703105.1 Paludibacter sp.
CCAAGAGCATGAGAAGCAGACCCCATGGCAAGTCCTTTGGCTATACTGCTCTTAACACCTATACGACGTAGAATCAGCGGACCGACGAGTCCGCCGAAAAGTCCGCAAATTACAACAAAAACAGCTGCCAGCGATGGCACTCCGCCTGTATTCTCTGCCAGATTCATCGCAATGGGCGTTGTAACGGATTTGGGTGCAAGTGAGGCAGTTAACAGTCTGTCGGCTCCAAATAATTTAGCAATCAGCACCACACTGAGTATCCCAACCAGACTTCCAACAAAAACTGAAGTAAGAATCGAAATCACATTGCCACGGATGTGCTCAATTTGCTCATATAGTACATATCCCAGGGCAACTACAGACGGACCAAGCATAAAACTCAGCAAACGTGTTTTTTCATAAAAAACCTGATATTCAATGCCGGTAATCTTCAGAAACGGAATGATGATAATCATGCTGACAAGCAGGGGTTGTAATAGCGGTATTTTGGTTCGCTTATACAACAAAACGCCCAGCAGAAAACTACCCAGGGTAAGCAACAGGAAAAACACTTCGCCGCCCAGCAACGTTCTCATATGTTCGACGATATTGTTCATTTCTTCTTCGCTCCTATTTTTTTCTCAAGCGCTTGCTGTACAAGTCCGACTGCAATGATGGTGAGAATAGTACTTATGATGATGGCCGAAAATATCGTAACCAGGGAATTGGACAATAATTCAACATAAGCTACCAATCCAACCGCAGCCGGCACAAAAAACACAGCCATATTTCTGGTAATTACAGTTGCTGTGTTCTTTACCCATTCAGGACGAACAATTTTAAGCAGTAAACTGAGGAAAAGCAACACCATACCGATGACACTTCCCGGAATAAACCCATTAAGTAACAAGCTAATCATCTCGCCCAGTAAGTAGAAGAGCAAGATAAAAAAGGAACCTTTAATCAACTTTCAGAGGTATTAAATTTGTTGGAATGACTTAAAAAAACCGATGCAAAGTTAATACTTCCTGACCATCCTCACAAGTTCAGTTTTAATATTCTGCCCGTTAAGGCCGGGATTGATATTTCAATCAAACTTTCAACATTAAAATTGAAATTGCCACCATAGGCTTCATCTAAAAGATCAATATACTGATACGAAACATTGCTTTCCACTTGCAAATAATCCAGTGCTTCTGCTGGAACATTCAATGAAATTGCTACCGCTCTCTCGTCAAAATTAACCACAATCAGTATTAATTCGTCTTCGTTCTTTCTGAAATAAGCAAACTGTTTATCCGAATGATAGGCCGGATGATAGAGGTTTGCATATTGTAAATCATACATCACTCCCCGGGAAACAGCCTTCTCGTTTAAACTCAGATTGAGTAATTGCTGATAAAATTCACGCAGATGCTGCTGGTCATTAGTCAGTAGTTGTCCGTCGAATTTACCCTTATTGCTCCATTGTTGCAACGTTTCGACTCCCCAATAGTCGAAAATGGTTGTTCTGCCATCCAACCCACTAAAACCTTCTGCATCCATTCCGCGCTCCCCAAGTTCCTGTCCGGCATAAAGCATGAATGGCGCTTTTGTCAGTGTGGCTGAGACAATCAAAGCCGGAATAATTTTCCACGGATCTCCGGCAAAGAAATCTGAAGCAATACGTTGCTCATCGTGATTTTCGAGGAAATGGAGCATCTTATCTTCAATCCCCGAAAGTGATTGCCAGGCATGCGTTATCTGTGTCGCAGCATGTTGATGACAGGTGATATTCCGGAGCAAATCATACATGCCCACTTTGTCGTACAGATAATCAAATCCTCCGTAAAAAATGAAATTACGGTATTCCTGCGGATTATAAACTTCTGCTATAAAGATGAGTTCAGGATAGTTGGATTTTACCTTTGCTATGGCCCAATGCCAGAACTCTACCGGCACCATTTCAGCCATATCACAACGAAAACCATCAATTTTTTTTCCAGCCCAGAAAAGCAAAATATGTAACATCTTATGCCATGTATCAGGAACAGGATCAAAATAAGGTTGCCGGTTATTCATATAGTCCACCCCGTAATTCAGCTTAATCGTTTCGTACCAGTCATTGATGCCCGGATGGGCGGTAAACTGATCATTGCCGGTAGCTTTGGCCGGGAACTCTAGATACCCATCGACATCAAACTGAGGATGAAATGGCTGACCGGGCAAATAGTAAAAATTGTTGTTTGGATGAAATGCGTGGTCTGTCAAATCAGTTTCACCGAGATCTCTCACACCTTCTGGTTTGGCATCAGAAGCATATTGCCTCGCTACATGATTGGGTACAAAATCAATGATAGCTTTCAGTCCGGCCTTATGCGTCCGCTCCACCAACCGCTCAAACTCCCCCATCCTGTCCTGCACGTTTTCTGCCAAATCCGGATCAACATCATAATAATCCTTGATGGCATACGCCGAACCGGCTTTCCCTTTTACAATTGCCGGATGATCTTTTCGTATTCCGTAAGTTGTATAGTCAGTTTGGGTGGCATGTTCAATCACGCCGGTAAACCAGACATGCGTAACACCGAGTGATTTTATCTCAGACAACGCTTTGGATGTAAAGTTGTTGAATTTACCGCAGCCGTTCTCCTTCAAACTGCCATTGGGTTTGTTGGTAGTATTGTGATTCCCGAATAAGCGGGGCAAAACCTGATATATTATGAATTTGGACATCGTTTATTCTTCAGTCGCCGGTCACCAGTCGCCAGTCGTCGGTCTCTGGAGTCCGGTGTCCGGTGTCTGGTGTCTGGTGACTTTTTTTCTGCAAAAATAAACAAAATCCCTTCAACTGCGTTATTAAAGCAGAACATAAAAAAACAAGTAATTAATTTACGACATGGCAAAAATAACTTTCAAAGGAAACGCAGTCAACACCAACGGTCAATTACCGGCCGTAGGAAGTAAGGCGCCCGACTTCAAATTAGTGGGTGCCAGTTTAAACGAAATATCGTTGGCAGATTATAAAGGAAAACGGGTGGTACTGAATATCTTTCCAAGTCTGGACACAGGCGTTTGTGCAAGCTCGGTACGTCAGTTTAACAAATGGGTATCCGACAAGGAAAATACCGTAGTAATTTGCGTATCCAAAGATTTACCTTTTGCACAGAGCCGTTTCTGCGGAGCAGAAGGCCTGAACAACGTAATTACCGCCTCCGATTTCAGGTACAATAATTTTGCAACTGATTATGGCGTATTAATGACTGATGGTCCCCTTGCCGGTTTAATGGCCCGTTCGGTTGTGGCTATCGACGAAAACGGCAAAGTAACCTATACCGAACTGGTGCCTGAGATTGTACAAGAACCTGTTTATGAAGTCAAATTCTTAAATTAACAATAATGTCCGATGTGAATCGGTTCATTTTCTAATGTGTGAAGTGGCAGAGGCGTGAGAAATTGCGTCTCTGCTTTTTTATTGTTCTTTTCCCCGCAGCAAATTGATATCTCCTTTCAGGTTATATACAATTCCATCCGAACCTTTTGCTTTGATGACATAAAAATACGCTCCCTCATGAACAGGTTTGCCGTTATAGGTACCATCCCATCCTTTTTGAGGATCCGACCAATGATAAATCTTTGACCCCCATCGATTGAAAATCCAGCAATCAAATTCAATGATAGATTTATAAGCTACCCGGAATTCATCATTAAACCCATCTCCGTTAGGGGTAAAAACATTAGGCGCATAAATGGCAGATTCAGAAATCTTAATAACAACAGAATCAGTATGATTACAATAGGCATTGTTTTCGGCAATAAGTTTCACGGTAAAGGTGCCTGCTTTATCAAATGTGTAACGATGACTTTCTCCTGTCCTGACAATAAAAGGTGCCTCGCCTGATGAAATTTCCCATCGGAAAAAATCAGCAACCGGAGTGTTGGCAACAGCAGTAAAATTGATTTCCAACGGAGCTGAGCCAGATAATGTTTTAACATTATCTGGTCGGTCACCTTCGTTTGTCTCCACTCTTACCGTTGTTTCAGTTTTAATTTTTGACACAACCCTGATTGCCTGATACAGTGGGCTCTGTATTGAGGGTAAAGCAATATTCAAATCCGAAGCAAACTGATCTCCGGTCAATGTAAAATAAGTATTTTTAAAAGGAGGATCATCCACTTCAATCGTATTATCATCAACAGTGAGTTGTTTTTCAATCTGTACTGTTTTCCATTCGTTATTCCATGCGAGATTTTCGTAGTGCAACGTAAAGTCACGAACCAAACGATATTTCAGGCCGTTCGTTGTCATGTAATACATCTCCGGTATCACTGCATCTAATGCTAAGGTTAGCTGATTGCAACCTGCAGGTTGAGGATCGGGGACAGAGAGTGAGTTCAACACCGGTTGATATATTTTATAATCAACGACCCAAACGCTCAATTCTTTATTGTAGGGCTGTCCATTGAATGTACCGGTAATTTTTGCTAAATAACCTGTATGATCATCAGGACTCAGATTATTTTGATTACTCACAAACTGAAGATCCGGATAGCGATACCAGTTGACCGACAAACTGGGATCAGGCAAAATAACTGAAATTTCAGCATTATTTGTTATACCATACATCATGACCAGGTAATCAACTCGATTCTCATAATCATTATATATCTTCTTCACACCTGAAACCTCTATTTCCTGAGCGAACAAGATAGTTGAATAAATAACCACAGCAACAGAAAACAAAACTTTCTGTTTAATAATTAAAAATTTTCTTAGCCAGTTTCGAATCATATTGAGCTTTCGAGAAGTACTTTCTACTGCAAAAGTACGTTTTTCAATTAAATAACAAAAAAAAATGCTATTTATTACAGGTACTCCTCTAAGGAACCATTTTTTTTGTACATTTGCATACTGTTCTTCAAAGAAACGTTGAAATATACTTATTTATGCAAACATATATAACAAGATACATCCATGCATTACAACATCAAAGTTTGCTGATAATTTTGTTTTCTGTATTCATCCTTCAGTCCTGTATGCTATTTGCTCAAACGCCTTCTTATCCAATAAAAAAAATAAACGGCGTTGAATGTATTGTTTACAAAGTACAACCGGTAGAAGGTTTTTACAGAATCAGCAAAAATTTCCATACTTCTGAAGCTGTCATCCGGGAGTATAACCCACAAATTACAGACGGATTAAAAGCAGGCATGGAAATTTACATCCCTGTAAAACAAGAACATACAGCAAAAAAAGATTACATTGAACACGTTGTAGAGAAAAAGCAAACTATTTTCCGGATACGTAAAATGTACAACATTACAGAGGACGAATTGATTGCCATAAACCCCCACTTGAAAGAAAAAAAACTTCGCACCGGGGAAATTCTGAAAATTCCTCTCTCCAAAAAAGAAACAAAACAAGAAGTTGAGAAAAAAGACGATGCAACAAGAACTGTTGTTGAAAAAAAAGAAGTGAATCAACTGGTTAAGCAAAACCTAATTGAGAACCCCAAAAATAAAAAAACAATTGGAGGTGAAAACATCAAACCAAATAAACCGAAAAATCTGAACATTGCTTTTTTACTGCCTTTTATGCTGGATCAAAAGCAAGAATCTTCAGACAAGCGATTTATCGAATTTTATTCCGGATCACTGTTAGCAATTAAAGAAGCAAAAGACAACGGTATTAACTTCAATATACATACTTACGATGTTGAAAAATCTGATTTAAAAATCATGGAAGTTTTGCAGGACAGCATTTTAACTGGTATGGATTTAATTGTAGGTCCGGCTTATTCCAATCAGGTTTCTGTTATTGGTGATTTTGCCCGTCTGCACAAAATAAAAACGTTGATCCCTTTTTCTTCAAAATTATTAGACCTTGAAACAAACCCTTATATCTATCAGTTTAATCCCGGACTGGAAGTTGAGCTACAAAGACTTCAGGAGTTATTACAAACCGAAGAGAAACAGACCAATGTAATATTTGCTGAGCTTAATCATGTAAGCATGGGAGATGATAATTATCAACTGGTGCGCTCGTTAAAACAGCATATGAATGAACATAATTTACCTTACCAAACCATCTTGCTAAATACGGACTCTTTACAGCACCTCAGACAAACTGTAGATCCTCTAAAAGAAAATATCATTTTTTTCAACACAACAAGGATTAACAATGTGAGTATTTATTTATATGAATTACAGCAACTTTCGTCATCAGTAAACATAAAAATTTACGAACCATACTCCTGGAAAAATTCAAAGACAGAAAAACCAGCATCATTTTATCTTTCCGTTTTTAAAAATGAATATCCAGAAGCAATTTATGAAAAATACTCCAACAACTTCTCCTCACTATTTGACTGGACACCTTCAAACGAACTTCCCAGGTACGACCTTCTGGGCTATGATTTGTTGCAATATTTCATCAACCATGTATTATCTTCTAACAACGTTCCGGCGGTATCTTATCCTTTTCAGGAAGGGATACAATCGAACCTGCAATTTGAGAAGGCGGCTGCTACAGGTGGGTATATCAACAAATTTTTAAATCACTACGAATAATGCAACATTGGGAACACCTTAAAAGAATTGCAATAATCGGCCTCATAACCGTTCAGATTTTACCCTTTGCCGAGGCGCAAAACAACACGTTCCAAAACGAAACTTACTTTGGAATCAGTGCCGGCCCTGCAGCTTCGATGGTTTATTTCAGACCAACTGTAGATCAGAATTTTCTGTTTGCTTACCATGGAGGAGTGGTTTTCAGGTATATTAACGAAAAAAGCTTAGGCGTACAGGCTGAAATTAATTATTCGCAAAGAGGATGGAGTGAACCAGATGAAAGTTATATCAAAAGATTGGATTATCTGGAAGTTCCTTTTCTTACACATGTTTATTTTGGCAACAATACACGTTTTTTTTTCAATGTCGGTCCTAAAGTTGGTTACCTGCTAAAAGAAACTGTGCTCCGGAACAACAATCCCGCCTCAATAAGAGAACAACACATACAACACATTCAAAATAAATTTGATTACGGGCTGGCATTCGGTTTAGGATGTTTGTTTAAGATAAAAAAACAGGTTTTCCAGTTAGAAGGCAGGGGAAATTTTAGCGCAAGTGATCTGTTTTCAAACGACAGAAGAGAGTATTTCGACAATTCAAATCTCATCCATGCTTCAGTTACATTAGGCTGGCTGATGCAGGGAAATAAATAACAAATTTAAGAACAGACAGCATATATGGATCAGAAAATCATAGAAACCAAAGTAAATATTTACCATTTGACGGAATTAGAACCTGAAATTCAGGTTTTAATCAACAAAGCAAAAGAACAGGTTCAACAAGCCTATGCTCCCTACTCCAACTTTTTTGTTGGAGCTGCAGTGCTGCTTGAGAACGGAGCTTTGTTTGTTGCAAATAACCAGGAAAATGCTGCCTATCCTTCAGGATTGTGTGCAGAAAGAATCGCTTTGTTTTATGCCAACGCGCAATTTCCTGACGTTCCGGTAAGGGCTATTGCCATAGCAGCGTACACCGGAAATGATTTTGTCGCCTATCCGATTACTCCTTGCGGTTCGTGTCGTCAGGTAATGTTGGAAGCTGAAACCCGTTTTGAAAACAGCATCGACATCTACATGTACGGAACTGAATGTATTTATCACATTGAAAATGCCGGCCAACTTTTGCCATTGAAATTTGAAAAAAAGAGTCTGGAACATGATCATTAAAAATCCGGTTAGCGATTCGTTATTCATTATGAGCGATTCGTTATTTTTAATTATCTTTGCACCACTTTAAAAAAAATAATTTTTATGTTTTCGATAACATAAACAGATGAATTTCAGAATATTTTTAAGATGGCTAAAGAACTCAAGGAACTAACTTCGAGAAGTGAAAATTACTCACAATGGTATAACGATCTGGTAATTAAAGCTGATTTAGCTGAAAATTCAGCAGTCAGGGGTTGCATGGTTATCAAACCTTACGGATATGCTATTTGGGAAAAAATGCAGGCAGAATTGGATCGTATGTTTAAAGAAACCGGACATGTGAATGCGTATTTTCCGCTTTTTATACCCAAATCTTTTTTAAGCAAAGAAGCCGACCACGTGGAAGGTTTTGCCAAAGAATGCGCCGTGGTAACTCACTACCGACTTAAAAACAATGCAGAAGGCAAAGGTCTGATTGTCGATCCGGAGGCCAAGCTGGAGGAAGAACTGATTGTTCGCCCCACCTCAGAAACCATCATCTGGAATACCTATAAAAACTGGATACAGTCGTACCGCGACCTGCCTATCCTGGTGAATCAATGGGCCAATGTTGTTCGTTGGGAAATGCGCACCCGATTGTTCCTGCGCACCGCCGAATTCTTGTGGCAGGAAGGTCATACCGCCCATGCTACAGAAGCAGAAGCCATGGAAGAAGCCATTAAAATGATGCATGTGTATGCTGATTTTGCTGAAAATTTCATGGGTGTACCGGTTATCAAAGGAACCAAATCGGCCAACGAGCGATTCGCGGGAGCATTGGAAACTTTCTGTATTGAAGCATTGATGCAGGATGGAAAAGCCTTGCAGGCAGGTACCTCACATTTCCTTGGTCAGAATTTTGCCAAAGCGTTTGATGTAACCTTTGTGGACAAATCGAATCAGCAAGATTATGTCTGGGCAAGTTCCTGGGGCGTTTCAACCCGCCTCATGGGTGCTTTGATCATGACCCATTCCGACGACAACGGACTGGTATTGCCTCCTAAATTAGCGCCTTTCCAAGTTGTTATTGTTCCGATATACAAGAATGAAGAGCAGCTCTCGGTCATTACTGAAAAAGTGGATACAATCATTTCCGCCCTGAAAGCCAAAGGCATCAGCGTAAAATTTGATAACAACGACACGAAAAAACCGGGCTGGAAATTCGCGGAATATGAATTAAAAGGAGTGCCTGTTCGCTTAGCCATTGGTGCACGCGACATCGAAAACGACACCATCGAAGTTGCACGCAGGGATACCCTGACAAAAGAAACCGTATCAATTGAAAATATTGAAAACTACATTGCAGACTTATTAAATGATATTCAGCAAAATATCTTCCAAAAAGCACTTGATTACCGGGTATCCGTTACACGCGAAGTTAATTCTTACGAAGAATTTAAAATAGAAATAGAAAAAGGAGGATTTTTACTTTGTCACTGGGACGGCACGCCGGAAACGGAAGAAAAAATCAAGGAAGACACGAAGGCAACCATCCGTTGCATCCCGATTGAAGGAGATAAAACACCCGGTGTTTGCATGGTAACTGGTAAACCATCGGCACAAAGGGTAATTTTTGCAAGGGCTTATTAAAACCCTGCAAATCATCAAAAATCTTTTGAGCAAAGCCTTGGGTTATCCTTTTCCAGGAGCTTCAATTAACTTCTCATTCTCAACCTGAATGATACGTCCCGGATACAAATCTACCCAGGTATAATTGTGTGTGGCCATGATTACGGTCGTACCCGACAAACGGATACCGTACAATAACTCAATCAAATCACGTCCTGTTTCCGGGTCTAAGTGACCAGTAGGCTCATCTGCCAGAATAATTTCCGGAGAGTTAAGCAATGCCCTTGCAATGGCCACACGTTGCTGTTCACCGCCCGAAAGCTGATGAGGACGTTTATAGCCTTTGTTTCGGAGCCCTACCTGAGCCAATACAATTTGAATCTGTTCGTTGATGGCATCCTGTTCTTTCCATCCAGTAGCCCTTAATACAAATTCCAAATTTGCATTTACCGTTCGATCGGTAAGTAGTTGGAAATCCTGAAAAACAATGCCAATTTTTCTCCTGAGATAAGGAATCTGACTATTTTTAAGTGAAGTCAGGTCGTACGACAGCACCTCTGCGCTTCCACTACAAACAGGAACTTCTTTATACAGCGACTTCAGAAAAGTACTTTTTCCGCTACCTACCTTGCCAAGCAAATAAATAAATTCGCCTGAATAAATATCTAAGGTAACGTCTCTCAATACGGTTAACTCCTGTTGACAAATATCAACATGCTCGTATTTAATCAGTAGTTTATTTTCCATTAAAAACCAAAAATTAACGCAACTTATTTATGCCTTTTCTTCAACTCCTTACCCAAATCATCTAAAGAATAGCCTTTGGAAGTAAGCAATACAATGAGGTGATACATTAAATCCGAAGCTTC
The DNA here is from genome assembly GCA_028703105.1 of Paludibacter sp. Taxonomy (GTDB): domain Bacteria; phylum Bacteroidota; class Bacteroidia; order Bacteroidales; family Paludibacteraceae; genus Paludibacter. The sequence continues at coordinate 10,154 of JAQVNN010000017.1, forward strand.
ATACAGAAACATTTCATCCGTACCGTTCGTCGCTTCAATTACTGTTTCAACAGCCTCTTCGCCTACTTTTTGTGCCATACGGTTAACCCCTTTTCTGAATAGAGAAGTTGTATAGGATCCCTCCGGCATTTCTTTAAATCGTTGTTGAATAAATTTCTGCAGGTAATTCAGAAAAAAGAAATCACCTTGATTCGATTCACTCCAACAAGTATCAGCACCGGTATGACATACGGGACCTACCGGATTTACCTTGATTAAAAGCGTATCATCATCACAGTCTGAAAGGATGGAAACCACCTGCATGAAATTACCGCTCTCCTCTCCTTTTGTCCAAAGACGCTTTTTTGTCCTGCTGTAAAAGGTTACCTTGCCGGTTTCTTGAGTTTTATTGAAAGCCTCTTCATTCATAAAACCAAGCATCAGCACTTTGGATGTTAGATCATCCTGAATGATGGCAGGAACCAATCCATCCATCTTCTTGAAATCTATATTCATTTCGAAAATATTTTTTGCGAATTTACGATAAATCCGTGAGAATGCCAAAGATTTAAAAAGTCTCCGATCGCCAGTCACCGGACTCCAGACTGATGTCTGGTGTCTGGCGACTTATATTAAGAAGATTCCCGACTCATCACACGCCTTACGCATATCGTCGGGCCAGATACTTGCCTGAATTTCACCGATATGAGCTTTACGAAGGAAGAACATACAAAGGCGCGATTGTCCGATACCACCACCGATAGAAAGAGGCAACGAGCCTTCCACGAGACGTTTATGGAAATAGAGTTCTAACCTGTCCATTTTACCTTCAAGCTCCAATTGTCGCAACAAAGCCTCATTATCCACCCTGATACCCATGGAAGAGATTTCAAGGGGAAGTTCCAGCACGGGATTCCAGAAAAGAATATCTCCATTCAACCCCGGAAGGCCTTTTTCACCCGGGCTTGTCCAGTCATCATAATCAGGCGCACGTCCGTCATGTTTTTCTCCATCTCCCAGTTTAGCTCCGATGCCGATAATAAACACAGCACCATATTTTTTAGCAATCTGGTATTCTCTTTCTTTGGGAGACAAATTCGGATATAACTGACGTAGTTCTTCAGCATGTATAAAGTGAATTTCTTCCGGAAGAACAGGCCTGATTTGCGGAAATCTTTCCGAAACCAGGTATTCAGTGCGAAGCAGTGTAGCATAAATACGATTTACAATTGTTTTTAAAAAACCGACATTACGTTCTTCTGCTGTCATGATACGCTCCCAGTCCCACTGATCAACATAGAGAGAATGCAGGTTTCCTAATTCTTCATCAGCACGAATGGCATTCATATCAGTATAGATACCATAACCATTTTCTATCTCATAATCCGCCAATGTCACCCTTTTCCATTTTGCGAGTGAATGAACTACCTCTGCACGGACATCATTCATATCTTTGATTGGAAAACTGACAGCTCTTTCAACACCATTCAAATCGTCATTCAAACCTGTTCCCTGCAACACAAACAAAGGGGCGGTAACCCGTCTCAAGCGTAATTCTGCAGATAAGTTCGCCTGAAAAAAATCTTTTATCTTTGCTATTCCTACTTCTGTCTGCTGAAGATTTAACAAGGGTTTGTAGTTGACCGGTTTTATTAAGTAACTCATATAAAGAAATTTAACGTAATGATTAAAATAGAAGGCAAAGATAAACAATTTGTAAGAAATAAAAGCAATTTATACTCATAATAAACGAGAAATACAAATTTATCCTGCAAAAGAAACAATTAAGCCTTCTTCTTTTTCAGAAAAAGGCTTAAAAGAAACCGCTTAGTATCAATTATTTATTTTCTTTCGTAAACAGAAAAACTATATGGATACTTGTTTTTATCATCAGCAGGATGGTTTTCGCGCGACACCTCTTTCCACAGATTAAAATCGATTTCCGGGAAATACGTATCTGCCTTAAACTCACCATGTACCCATGTTAGATACATAGCATCCACAAAATCCATAGATTGTTTATATACCGCTGCTCCGCCCACTACAAACACCTGTTCGGCATTTGAACACAAGTCAAGTGCATCTTCCAAAGAATCTGCTTCAAAATAGCCTTCAACAACTCCTTCCGAAAGCATGGTGGTAAGCACAATATTAGTACGATTGGGAAGCGGTCCATTAGGAAGGCTTTCAAATGTACGTTTGCCCATCAACACGGTGTGACCCGTCGTAAGTGCTTTAAAATGTTTCATGTCAGCCGGTAAATTCCAGGGAAGTTTTTTCTTATAGCCGATTGCATAATCATCTGCAAGTGCGGCAACAATTGAAATTTTTGGCATGTCTCTGATGTGTGAGGTAAATAATAATTGTATTAGATATGACTCAATGACAATTTTGTTTTGTTGTTTTTGCAGTCACAAATGTAATCATTTTTTGCACAAATAACAATAAATTGTGCTATAGTTTATAGACACATAGACTCTTTTTAGCAAAATCAACTAACTATCAACACAATACAACAAGTGGAAAAATAAATAAAGACTTAAATATTATACAGCTACTTTTCCTTTGATATGCGGATGTGGATCATAATTCACCAATTCAAAATCTTCAAATTTAAAACTGAAAATATCCTTCACATCCGGATTGATTTTCATTTGTGGTAAAACACGGGGCTCACGGGTTAATTGCAATTTAACCTGTTCGAGGTGATTGGTATAGATATGTGCATCACCCAGCGTGTGGACAAAATCACCCGGGTTCAGACCAGTCACCTGCGCCATCATCTGCAACAGCAACGCATAAGAAGCAATATTAAAAGGAACACCAAGAAAAATATCTGCACTGCGTTGATATAACTGAAGACTCAATTTCCCATTTAACACGTAAAACTGGAAAAAAGCATGACAGGGAGGCAGGTTCATATTAGGCAAATCAGCTACATTCCAGGAATTTACAATAATTCTTCTGGAATTAGGATCGTTTTTAATCAGTTCGACAACTTCTGATATTTGATCGATGTGACCGCCATTATAATCCGGCCAGGAGCGCCACTGATAACCGTAGATATGCCCCAAATCTCCGTTTTTGCTGGCCCATTCATCCCATATACTTACGCCGTTATCCTGCAAATATTTTACATTGGTATCTCCGTTCAGGAACCAAAGCAATTCATGAATAATGGATTTCAGGTGAAGTTTTTTAGTCGTCAGGCACGGAAATCCTTCAGACAAATCAAAACGCATTTGATGGCCAAAAACTGAGAAAGTCCCCGTTTTTGTCCGGTCTTCTTTGTAAACCCCTTCATCTAACACCCGGGTTAAAAGGTCTAAATATTGTTTCATACGTTTATTTTTTATTTACTGCTTATTATTTATGTGAATCAGGAGTATAAAATAGATTCCTCGCTTTGATCGGAATGACAGATTATTTAATTAATTGTTCAATACCGCCGCTTGAGCGACTTAAGTACATTATCATTCTTTTTGCGGCGGTTCGGGAATTCCCCAACCCGTCGTTAAATTCAACCAATGTATACGCTATCAATCGACGACGGGTGATCTCAAAATAAAGAACAACTGTCATCCTGAATGAAGCGAAGCGAAATGAAGGATCTCAAATATTCAACTACCGATTCGCATTATTTACATTTCAATCAATTTAAAAATTATCTGAGACTCATCCTGATAACCTTAAACTCGGTTCTCCGGTTAATCTGATTGGCTGTTTCCTGTTCTTCAGGTTTCAAAGTTAATATAAAATCTTCAGTCAACGTTGTTTCAAGGGGCAAAAACGGATATTCGGCATGCAAATTTTCATCCACCACGAAAGGTTGATCTTCTCCATGTCCCACTGAAACAAGCCGGTCTTGTGATATTCCCGCTGCAATGAGATAATCCACCACCGATTGAGCACGTTTTTGAGATAATGTCTGATTAAATTCATTATTTCCGAAATAATCAGTATGAGCACTGATTTCAATGATGATACTCGGATTATCATTTAACATACCGAGCAATTCCTGAAGTCCGTTTTCAGAGGCAGGTGTTAGTTCCCATTTTGCAAATTCGAAGAATATGTTGGGAAGTTGCACGGGTCTGAACGCAGCCGGTAAAATCAAATCTACAGTAAATACCTTGCTTTCATTTATCCCACGGGAAGACAAGATTGCTTTTTTATTTAAAAAGCCGCGGGCAGTACCCAGCATCACACAATCCATATCCTTTTCTATTTTGATTCGGTAAGTACCATCTTTTTTGGTCATCACCCGGGTATTTTGTCCGGTATTACTAATCAATCTGACCATCGCATCCGGAATCGGGTTCAGCTTATCATCCAGCACTTTCCCTTGCACAACAACTTCAGTTTCCGGTAATTCAAATGACCAAATCGCATCGAAACCCCTTATCTGACCTCTGTTAGAAGAGAAAAAGCCTTTCTCTTTATTTCCTTCGAAGGTAATGCCAAAATCATCGAAATTAGAATTTAAAGGAACCCCCATGTTAACAACCGACCATTCCTCTTCATCTATTTTGGTTGCCTTGAAAATATCCAGTCCACCCAAACCCGGCTGACCATCAGAAGCAAAATACAAAGAACCATCCGATCTAACATAAGGGAACATTTCATCTCCGGGCGTATTGATTTGCTGACCGAGATTTTCTATGAATTTACATTCCGAACCCGACAAAGTTCCTTTCCAGATATCTTTTCCTCCCTGTCCGTTCGGAGCATCCGACACAAAATAAATCGTAACCCCGTCCGGTGCAATTGTCGGGTGTGCTACGGTAATCGTACTATCCTTGAAAAAAGTAACCACCTGAGGAGCTGTCCACTCTCCTCCCGCTCTCGAAGAAGAATAGATTTCAGTATTGGCATTTGTATCATCCTTTTGCGATGCTTTGGTAAAATACATGGTTCTGCCATCCGGAGAAAAAGCACAGCTACCCAATTCAGCAGCAGCCGTAAATTCCTCAGAAAAAACGGTTTCCGGCTTACTCCATTTACCAGCCGCATCTTTTTTTACAAAATAGATATTACTGTTGGGCAGGTTGGTTACAAAGTTATTTGCAACTCCTTTTTTTACCGGCGCTCTGTTGGATGTAAAATACAGCATATCAGCATCAGATCCCTGAAAAGCAGGGCTGTAAGTGTGCCGGTTTCTCGCATAAAAATTATTGTCTCTTCTGACAACATAACCGGATGGCTCCGCCTTCCATTGAGCTGCCATCTGCGCCCCTTTCAGCCCGTTTAACGCAAGTACTCCGGCACTGTCATATTGCAAATAAATCTTGTAATTTTTAATTGCCTCCCCGTATTTGGCATTCCGGTGCTGAGCTTGTGCCAGTCGGAGATAAACGATGCTGTCCTGATATTTTGACCGGACAGCACGGGAATACATCATTTCGGCACGGGTATAATTCAACCTGCGCAAACATTCAGCCTGATTAAAAGCAACCCTGGCTCTTAAATCAGCTTCTTTATATGAAATTCGGGAATAAACCCTGGAATAAAGTTCGGCAGCCGAAGCATATTCTCCGGCTTCGAACTTTTTATCGGCAGTAGTCAAACGAGATTTAGTTCCGCAACTGATCAAAACCAGCTGTGATATCAGTATTACCCAATAAACATGTTTAAATCTCATTTTAAAATATAGAAATTACACTAACTCGTGAATAACCAGTCCGGAACGCAATTTGGGTTCGAACCAGGTTGTTTTGGGCGGCATGATGTTACCGGTATCAGCAATATCAATCAACTGTTTCATGGAAACAGGATAAAGCGCTAACGCCACCCGCATTTCACCACTATCGACGCGACGTTTCAATTCATCCAAACCACGGATACCACCCACGAAATCAATTCTTTTATCTGTTCTCAGATCCTTGATTCCGAGAATCTCATCCAGGATAAGGTTAGAAGAAATGGTAACATCCAACACGCCAATCGGATCATTGTCGTTGTACGTTCCCGGCTTAGCCGTTAGGTCATACCAGTTTCCGGACAGATATAACGAGAAATTATGTAATTTATTGGGCTTGTAGATTTCAGCGCCCACTTTTCTGATTTCAAAATTGTTCGACAACGCATGCAAAAATTCTTCGTCCGACAGTCCGTTCAGATCTTTCACCACCCGGTTATAATCGATGATGGTCAACTGATTATCCGGGAAGCAAACCGCCATGAAATAGTTGTACTCTTCATTACCCGTATGGTTCGGATTCTGCTGACGTTTTTCATTGCCTACCAATGCCGCTGCGGCGCTGCGATGGTGACCATCGGCAATATACAAAGCCGGAATAGCAGCAAATAATTCCGTAATACGTTGAATTGTTTTTGCATCTTCAATTACCCAGAAATGGTGACCAAAACCATCACCAGGAGCTACAAAGTCATATACAGGTTCATTTTTAGTTGTTTCCTTCACAATTTCATCCAACTCCTGCTGATGTGGATACGCAAAAAACACCGGTTCGATATTCGCATTGTTGACCCTCACATGTTTCATGCGGTCTTCTTCTTTATCCTTTCTGGTCAGTTCGTGTTTTTTAATGCGACCTTCCATGTAATCATCCACGTTAGCGCACACAACAAGTCCATATTGCGTTTTACCGTTCATGGTTTGTGCATACACATAGTACTTTTCTGTTTCATCCTGCACCAGCCAGCCTTCCTGTCTGAATTTCGTGAAATTTTCAACAGCTTTCGCATATACTTGCTCATCGTGTTCATCCGTTCCCTGCTCAAAATCGATTTCAGGTTTGATGATGTGATAAAGCGACATCGGATTTCCGGCAGCTTCGGCACGGGCTTCTTCTGAGTTTAGTACATCATAGGGACGGGAAGCTACTTTTTCTACGAGACTTTTAGGAGGGCGAATACCCTTAAACGGTTTAATTACAGCCATATAAATTAGTTTTTTAGCATTGATTGAATCAGGCACAAATTTAATTAAAAAAACCGATACCCACCAAAAAAATCTGGGGCATCGGTTTTCTGTCGATTTTGAATTGACCGAAATATGTTGTATTGTATAACTACCTGTTATTCAGCAACTACATCAAAAGCAACCTCAACTGTAACTTCTTTGTGAAGTTTGAGGGTAGCTTTGTAAGAACCGATTTCTTTTACAGGTTCTTTCAACACAATTACCTTACGATCAACTGTAAATCCGGCTTTTTCAAATGCATCAGCAATCTGAATCGGGCCAACGGCCCCGAAAATTTTACCGGTTGAGCTGGTTTTAGCTCCAACAGTCAGGGTAATATCTTTTACTTTGTCAGCCAGTTCCTGAGCTTCGTTTTTGATTCTTTCGAGCTTGTGAGCACGTTGTTTCAAATCTTCAGCCAACATTTTCTTTGCTGATTCAGTTGCCAAAACGGCTTTTTTCTGTGGGATCAGGTAGTTACGACCGTAACCATCTTTCACTTTCACTATATCGCCTCTGTAACCTAAGTTGATTACATCTTCTTTCAAAATAATTTCCATACAATTTCCTCCTGCTTTTGATTATTTCAACATATCAGTTACATAAGGAAGTAAAGCCAGATGACGGGCTCTCTTCACAGCCTGAGCTACCTGACGCTGGAACTTCAGTGAAGTACCGGTCAAACGACGAGGTAAAATTTTACCCTGCTCATTTAAGAATTTTTTCAAAAACTCAGGATCTTTGTAGTCGATGTACTTGATACCGCTCTTTTTGAAACGGCAATACTTTTTTCTTTTCAGATCTACTGTCGGGGGGGTTAAATACCTGATATCTCCTTGATTTGCTGCCATGTTTTAGTTCTCCTTTTCTTTAGATTTTAAACCTTTTCTTTTTTCCGCATACTCGTAAGCATACTTGTCTAAACGGAAAGTCAAGAATCTTAACACACGCTCATCACGACGATAAATGGTTTCCAGCGCTGCAACTACAGTCGGTTCTGCATCGAACTGCAACAGTGAATAAAAACCTGTCGATTTCTTTTGGATAGGATACGCTAATTTACGCAGCCCCCAGTTCTCTTCATTTGTAATAGTCGCACCGTTTTCTGTTAAAACGGCTTTGAACTTTTCTACCGCTTCCTTCATCTGAGCATCAGACAAAACGGGAGTTAAAATGAAAACGGTTTCATAATGATTTAACATACTGTTTACTAACTTTTTAAAATTAATTATGTTGTTTTTCGCTTTAAAAGCGGGTGCAAATATAGAAATAATTATTTGATAAACAATAGGATTGGAGAAAAAAGTAAAATACCACCAAACCTGCAAACGTTATACTGCCTGACAACTTCCATAGGAAGTGAAGTTTAGTAACCAGTAAGCTTGCTTACTGGCATAAACGGTCATATTACCTACGAAGCTGCCGTAGGTAGCGACACTTTAGGATATAAGAGCCAGCTTCCTCTGGAAGCCACAGTTCTATGTTGTTTCATGTTCCAGCAAGCTGGCTGGTGACTAAACTATGCTGCCTCTGGCAGCAAGACTGTAGAAATATATTCAAAAATACTTCATCACTACCTCTATTATAACTTTTTCGACTCCTTCAACTTTAAACTGGAATTGTTTAAACTGTGGCTTTCGGATACCTTTATGTTCATAACCCGAAAAACCAAATCCTTCCCGGGGTACTCCTATCATATTATAATTCATTTTTCCATCGCCATTTTCATCATCAAGTACCGACAAACTATAAGTTCCGGGAGGTATGCAAATGGTCAACACAACCTTTTCTTGTTCAATTTGGAATTTTGAATAGGATTTCTCCCAACAAGGTCGTTCTTTTTTGAATCCTTCTTCACTTTCAAACAGACCAACACAAAGCTGTCCCTTGTTTGAGCGTATATTGCTTACGATCACTTCAATGGTTTGTGTAAAGCCTGTTAGATAACAAAGAAGCAACAAGATCAAAGCCGTTATATATCTAAAAAAATGCATTTTAGTTCATCAAGTTTAAAATTTATCAATCATTGCAGGCGAGAAAGTATTCTCCGGCAGCTTTGACCCAGACTGAAATTTATCCACGATCATCTCCGACTTTCTGTTGTTTTGTACGTTTTGCATGGTCATCCGGTAAGCAAAGTATTTGCCGTTTGTCTGTTTTTTGTAATCTGTAATGTACTGAATGCGATGCAGTTTGTCCGACATGTCGAAATATTCAATCTTGTAACACAGGAATGTTTGCTGATCAATGTAACTGATGTTGCTACTGAAACCGTTTTGCAGTTTAAGGGCATCTGTTTTACCTGTTGCTTTGATTTTCCAGCATTTCCTGCCTTCCAGCGTGGTTTCTCCAATCAGCTGATAATCGAAATCCTGCTGATTGGGGCGACTCATATCGGCATTGGTAAATTCGGAGCCCATGAAGTTTTTGCCTTTCTCGGTGCTGACGATTCTCCTGACTTTACGCAGGGCAGGCATGTAAATCCACTGACTGTCATCCTGATCTTCATAATCATATACCAGTAAAGCAGTGCCTTTTACATCCGCAGGGGCAAGAAAGCGAATCAGCATTTTGGTGCTTTCGGAAAACTTACGGGAAGCAGTACTGATCTGACGGGTTCTAACATTGCCTTTGGCATCGTAAATATTAATCGTGGAAATCATTTCCATATCTCCCACTTCTGTGGCATTCATGTATTTATGACTGATTTCCCGTGCGTTTTGCGCGGTCAGTGCGAAGGCGCAAAAGATCAAAATTGAAATGATTGTTGTTTTCATAATTTATTTTTTATGTCTAAAGTCCAACGTCAAATGACAAATTACTTTAGACTTTAGACGTTAGACATTTGACTTTAGACGTTGGTCGTTGGTCGTTTAAAAACTTCGGTTTTAAAATCATACACAAGGCCGGTATAAGTGCTAAGGCACTAATCAAGCAAAGAAACAAGCTGATGATAATCAGAAATGCAAATGATTGAATAAAGGGAAAAGCTGATAAAAACAGCACAGAAAAGCCTATCATGACGGAAAAGGCATTAATCGTAATTCCTCTTCCGATACCACGCACGGCTTTATCAATAGCTTTTTGCCAATTATCCGTGTACATCAGTTCTGTTTTTATCCTCCAGAAAACCTGGATGGTAAAATCAACTCCCAACCCGATAGAAATGGATGAAAGCAGTGCTGTGACAATATTAAGCTCAATGCCGACCCAGCCCATCAGTCCGAATGTGCAGAACACTGCAAAGACCAGTGGCAAACTACCCATCACTCCGGCAGTAACACTTTTGAAAATAATGCTTAACAGAATCAGAATAGCCAGGAAAGCAAAAAGCAACGAATAATATTGTCCGATTTCGACCGACTGACTGATTTCCTTGTCTATCAGACTGGCTCCTCCTACCACATAAGGCTGGGGTTCGTCTTTCAGCATTTCAGATATATCCTGCAAAAGACCCTCGACATCAGGAAGACTTGCGGCCTGATATTGTACCGTCATCAGCGTATGCATATAATCAAAACTGATGAATCTTTCAAAATCGGCAATATCAGCACTCATCCCATATAATTCAAGATATTGCGAAACAGCAAAATTATCTTCGGGAATTTCATTATACCCGGGTTCTCCCGGCTCATGCAAAGCCATGCTGATTTTCTTAATCATCATGGATAAGGAGGCCGTGCGACCGACCAGTGGATTTTGCTCCAACCGATGACTATATTCGTCAATTCTTTTCAATAAAGCCGGATCTGTTGCGTCTCCTTCGAACATAATATCAATCGTTTTACTGCCTCCAAAATGTTCATCTGCAATCCGGATAGCACGGTTAAACCCATGGTCCTCCGGTAGTATTTTGTTTGAATCAGGAGCAACGTGAATTTTAAAAACGCCTCCTGAAAGCAACAAAAAAGACACGATAAAAAAGATCGACATACGTTTGGGAGAATTTGTTGCTAATTTTCCCACATGACTTAGTAAATGATGGAAAAAACCTTCATTTACTTGTTTGTATTGTTTTTTGGTACTTTTACCGATAATTGAAAAGAGAGCCGGAATGTATGTCAGACTGAGTAAAAGTGCAAACGCAATGGCTATAGAGGTAACAACTCCCATCTGACGTGCCGGAATCAACAAATGTACAACCAAACCAAGTACCCCGGCAATCGTGGTCAAACCACATAAAATCATTGGTTTTTTGAGGTATGCTATGACTTCCTGGACAATCTTCGCAATGTTCCTTCCCGGATGATAGTAATTAATTTCCTGATATCTGGCAACAAAATAAACACCATAGTTATTTGCAATGGCAATCATCATAATCGGGATTAACACACCTATTAAACTGAGTTCCCATCCCAAAGCAGGAATTAAGCCCATTGCCAGTATGATTGAAAAAACAACTACAGAGAAAGGCAATATCATTGCTTTAAATTCACGGAATGATATCCACAAGAAAATCAACATCACACACAAACCGATTGGCAACAACACCATCAGGTCAAGTGCTATTTTATCGTTTGCTTCGGTCCTGAGATAAGGCTGACCGGTCATGTACACCTTCTCATTTCCCGGATATTTCCCGATAATCTGATGAATTTGTTCCATCAGTTCAACGTCCGGCATTTGCTGGTCGGTCGTAAGCATAATCATCGCGTACCGGAAATCTTCGGACACAACCAATCCGTAAGCCAGGTCATTTTTCCGAATCGATTCCCGCAAAGCCTCACGTTCTGCCGGTTGTTCAGGAATGTTTTCAACCACCGGCGTGACCACCATCATCCCGTCATCGGACTGAATATTTTTTGTCTGGAACAAGGACAAAACCTGTTCGAAAGCATCATTCATCATGAAAGATTCGCTGATATTCTGTATCCTTTTCAGGGTTGCCGGTTGAAGCACATCTTCATTTTCAAGAACCAACAACATGGTTTCGTCATTTCCAAAAAACTCACCGATTTTCTTGTTGTTGATTTTCGACAACATGGTATCTGGCATGTAAGACTCCAGATTAGAATTGATTTTAGTATTTGTAAGCGGTATGATAGCCGCCAGCAGAATGATACCGGTCAGCAATAACACCCACCAGCGGTGACGGATGATGAAGAGGGAGGTTTTTATTTTTTTCATAAGCCTTTTCAGTGAATGGTGTATTATGAGGAGGTTGCCACGTCGTTCACTCTGCGAACTCCTCACAATGACGGCGTTTGACATTTGACGTTAGACATTAGACGTTAGACATTTGACGTTAGACATTTGACATCAAAAAGAAACTTTGAGGCTGATGAAAGCTCCGTTCATGATAGTTGAAGCATAGCCGAACAGGGTTTTATTGGGACCGTGCATGTAATTACCACCTAATGAAGCTGTCAGGGCATCACTTATTTTGTAAGTCACTTTGGGCTGAATCATCCATTCTTCGGAAGTAATATCATAATAACCCGTGCACATCAATTCCCAGGCATCATAACCTACTGATTTAGTTAATGAAAGCGCAACGGCATGATTCGTTCTTTCCTGCTGATGAAAAATCCGACGGTTAAACTGACGGTTTTCGTAATCGATCATGGCGTTGGCATATTGCATTTGCGCCAGGGGATTCAGAGGGTCTGTAAGCACCGGCAGGACCAGCGAAGTAAAATCGGGCACATATTTGCCCACGTATTGGGCTATGACCGTCAAGCCTCCTACATTCGCTTCCAACGCACCCACATAGCTGAAATCGCTCATTGGAATATACATCTTTGCATCCGGATTTTCAGTGATATTGTATGCTCCTTCTGCACGAACGATTACAGCACCCAACGGTACAGCCAAATCAGCGCCCCAACTTGTTTTCAGGTAACTGGCAGGCCGGTTCGTAATCACAGGCGAACCTGTTGACCAGTCAACCGCAGCCACCTCAAACCCATGATAAGGGTCGTAGCCCCTGAAGTACGACAGAGACCAACCGGCAGCAGGTAAATCAACATTAAGTCTCGCTGCTACCGCGCTGTTTTTCAATTTCTTTTCAGGAAGTAGTTGTTCAGCAAAAGACACATTAGCGCCCATATCGAACAAATCATATTTATACACTGATGGCTTATAAAAAGGGACCCCGATTACATCCAGTTCCACAGCCGGTGTAAAACGATATTTGGCGCGCAACAGAAAATTGGATAATTGCTGGTCATCCGGATCAGGTGTAAATAGAAAATAATCTTTCGGAGTAATATTATCCGTCGGATTGAAGCCATCGGTTCTTCCCCAACTCACAACCTGATTACCAAGCAGCAAATCGAACTTCAAACTGCTGTACCCGGCATAAAGTTCCTTGAAATCAATTAACTGAACATCTTCATCAAAGAAAACACCTTTCCGCAGCCGGATATCGGCCTGCAAAAAAGCGCTGTGACTTCTCAACTGCGGTTGCAGGGCAACTTCAGCAAAAGTAGTTGCCAATTCATACTTTTCTCCCCCGCCAAATACGACGCCACGGGCAAAACCATTCAGTTTCAATGCTGGTTGCTGAGGCTCACCCGCTGCTGCTTCCTTTCCGGCATCCTGAAAAAGACTTTGAGCGGATAAATTCAAAAAAACCAGGCAAATTGTAAATAAGAATGCAAATCGTCTCATATCAGTAATTTTTAAATGTTACTGCAATGATACGATTTCAGCAGGTAGTGAAAGTCCGTATTTTAAAAGGCGGACAGCTTGTTGTGGTACTACTTTTAAAAAGGAAACAGTATTTAGCTGATGGTTTTATTCTTGAAATCGATGGGAGTCATGCCTGTGATGCGCCTAAACTCTTTGTAGAAAGAAGATTTACTTGAAAACCCGCATTCGTAACCGATGGCCTCGATAGAGTAATTATTCTTCGGATCAGCAAGCATTTTCTTGACAGCTTCAACACGGTATGAATTCACAAACTGAAAAAAGTTTTTCCCGATAACCGTGTTCAGCACTTCCGTCAGCTGATATTTCGGAATCTTCAGGGCTTTCGACAACACATCCATATTCAATTCCGGGTTCAGATAAACCGTTTGATTATCAAAATAATGCAGAATCTTATTTTTTATCTTTTCTTTGTTTTCATCACTCAGCAGGGAGTTTTTATATGTGGGAGCCTGGATGGAAGCAAGCGAATCTTTGGGTAGCTCCTGCTGACGAAGTCCGTAAAAGCTCAACACAAACACCAGAAAAAGCAAGGCTGCATAATTATAAATATGAGGTAACAAGGGCTGCACATCGCCTACATAAACAACGACTGAAATGATAAAGGCAATGGCGCAATACACAAAATAAAACACAGCAACACTCAGCACCCAACCCAGATTTTCATTTTTCCCGATGTTCGATTGCTCATTGCAAAGATGCATCCGGTGTTTGTGCACATAAACCAGACTCAGGGGGTTATAAATCATCCATGAAACAAGATTAACAACAGCAAAGCTGATCCGGAACAGAAAATTCTCATCCCTGACAAAAAATCTATCCATCGAAAAAGGCTCCCTGATGCTGTAAGCAAGAATCTCAAAGACAACAAAAGGTACCAGATGTAACAATTGTAACCACCTGAGTTTAAAATCAGGGCGTGTCAGGGAGCTGACATACAAAAACATGGCCGGATTGAACAACAGGAAGGAACTGGATAACAAGGGCTCCCCAAAGACCTCATAATCCAGTCCACAGGTCAGAAACTCAATCGCGAGCAAGGTCAGCCACCCCGATAAAATCTTATCCGGCAGCGAACTGTCCTTCTTGGTGAACATGAGCAGGGCAGCAAAGAGTCCTTGGCAAAAACCTATCCAGGCAATGGTATTCATAAATATAAAAGGTTGCATACAAAGGTAAAAAATAATTTAATAGCTATGGTAATTTCACCAGGAATCTTATCTTTGTAAATCCAAACAAAAAATTATTGCCGGACATGCACGCTTATTTAAAGATATTGCTTTTGATGACAGGGTTAAGCTTTTTTTCAGTCACATATGCACAACAAGCCGATTCAACTGTCATCACAACAATTTCCACAGATACCACTGTCAACCCACTGCATACACAGCAATCCGGCCACATCACCGATTCACTGATCAGTTTTGCAAAGAAATATTTGAAGAAACCTTATCATTACCGACCCAACCCACAAGTCAGGTTCGATTGCTCCGGTTTCAGTTCGTATGTTTACGATCGTTTCGGTTATAAACTCAAACGATCATCGGCAGAGCAGGCCGAACAATTCCGCAAAATCGACAGAACACAACTCAAAACAGGCGATTTGGTATTCTTTTCCGGTAGAAGAAACAACAGGCATGTCGGTCACGTAGGTATCGTGGTTAATGCGTACGAAAACGGCAAGTTTGATTTTATCCACTCCTCCAACCAAAGTGGCATCGTGATTTCCCATTCGGATGAGAATTATTACGCCAAACGTTACATCAAAGCCGGAAGGGTAATTGAAGACAACGCGATAACAGTTGCACAAACAGAGATTACCGGCAACACACCGGATCAACTATCCATAAACAATACAGAAAAAACCGAAATTCAAAACACACAACCGGAACCTAAGCCGGCTGTCTATCACCATGTTAAAAAAGGAGATACACTCTATTCCATCGCGAGAAAGTATGGCATTACTGTGAATACCCTGAAAAAACAAAACAAACTCACCGGCGACAAAATCCTGCTCAAACAAAAACTAATCATCACGGAACAAGCGGGTTAAGCTACTATTTTTACAAGTTCTACACGCCCAATATCACTATTCACATTTTTTAATATATGAATATATGTACATATATTGCATCGTATTGATTAATGTACTACTTTTGCAGCATCGTAATAGCGGAAAGCGGAAAGTGAAAAACGAAGAACTGCTTCCGTAGGAAGCAAAGTTTAGTAACCAGTAAGCTTGCTTACTGGATTATGAAGGGTACTACACCCAACAGAGCTGCCGTAGGTAGCGAAACGACTGGAGACTTTAGACTTTAGACTTTAGACTTTAGACATAAAAAAAACAAAAATGGAAAAAATAATCATCATCGGCGGAGTCGCCGCAGGAGCAACGGCAGCTGCCAAGGTACGCAGACTGTCGCCGGAAGCTAACATCATCATGCTGGAGGCCGGACCGGATATTTCATTTGCCAATTGTGGCCTGCCTTATTACATAGGAGGCGACATCAAAAGCCGTTCGAAACTCATTCTGCAAAGTCCGGAAAGTTTCAATGAACAATACAATGTAGAAGTTCACACCCACACCATGGTTACGGCCATCGACCGGACGAACAGAAAGATTATGGCTTTGGATGTGCGCAACGGGGAAACCCGGACATACGAATACGACAAACTGATACTTGCTCAGGGCGGACGCCCCGTAAAACCGGAAATTCCGGGAGCGGATGCAGAACATGTATTTTCGTTGTGGACGTTGGAAGACATGGATAACATCCACCGTTTTATAGAGGAAGAAGAACCAGCAACCGCGGTTGTCATAGGAGGCGGATTCATCGGACTGGAAATGGTGGAAGCCCTGGTCAAAAGAGGCATGAAAGTCCACGTGGTGGAAATGATGCCACATGTAATAGGTATTATGGATCCGGAAATCGCGGGTTTTATTCAGCAGGAAATGCTTTCGTATGGCGTTAAAATCCACACCAACAAGGGCGTAACTGCCATCAACCCCAATTCAGTAAAATTAAATGACGGTACCGTATTGAAATCCGACATGGTCATCATGTCGATTGGTGTTCGTCCTACCCTGCAATTAGCGAAAGATGCCGGATTGTCGATCGGAGAAGCCGGTGGCTTGTTGGTTGACGAATACCTGCAGACATCCGACGAGCATATCTACGCCGCCGGTGACATGGTGGAAATCCAACACCGGGTATCCGGAAAGAAAGTCAGGATTCCTCTTGCCGGACCGGCTAACCGCCAAGGACGCATTGCTGCCGAGAATGTCCTTGGAGGGAAACATCCGTACAAAGGAGCCACAGGGACTTCCATCGTGCGGGTTTTTGAAGCAGTAGCCGGCATCACCGGATTATCGCTCAAACAGGCACGAGCTGCCGGTTTACCAGCGGATGCGGTGGTGGTTCACAAAGAACACCACACTTCCTATTACCCGGGATCTGAAAATGTAACGGTGATGTTAGTTTACCATACTGAAACCGGAATGATACTGGGCGGACAAACAGCCGGTTACAAAGGCGCAGACAGAAGGCTGGACGTCATTGCCACAGCGATGGCAGGCGGATTGACCATCCACGACCTGGCCGATGTGGATTTTGCCTATTCTCCCCCACTCGGTACTGCCAACGACGCCATCAACATGGCCGCTTATACGGCCGAAAACAGAAAAAGCGGTTATAGTCCTTCGGTTACCGTTACCGAATTGGACGAACTGATTAAACAAATCAATCCTGTTGTGATTGATGTCAGAGACATGTTTGCATTCGACAAATCTAATATAAAGGGATCGTATAACATCCCGCTTGAAGCTTTGCCTGAGCAATTGCATGCCATACCCAAAGAACTGAATATCATCGTGTATGATGAAACCGGAAAGAAAGGTCACCAGGCCCTGAGGATGCTGAAAGGCGCAGGTGTTGAAAAAGTATGGAATATTTCCGGCGGACACATTTCGATGCAACGACATGCCGGGGCGGTAGGTTTTGAAACCATTCAATTACCTGTGTTGCCTTTAGAAGAAAAGAAAATCGGTGAGGTTAAAGAAACCAAACAGGAAGAAGTTAAAATCTCCTCAAAAGAGCAAAGTTCCGACAACAATACGCCGCTCGTGGTGGATGTTCGCACCCCTGGAGAATTCCATAGTGGAGCCTATCCGGGTGCAATCAACATCCCATTGGATGAGTTACAATCGAAACTAGAAGAATTAGGCAACAAGGACAGAGAAATTACGCTTTACTGTGCTTCAGGAGCCCGTTCAGCTTATGCACAACGCATGCTGATGCAACTGGGTTTCACAAAAGTAAAAAATGGAGGTGGATTGATGCACATGATGATGAAGCGATAAACAACAAAAAACGGGATTGTCATTCGCAATCCCGTTTTTGTTTAATCCTGTTTGATTTCTTCAAAAACAATCATCAACTCAACCCTCCGGTTTTTATTGCGACCGGCCGGACTCTGATTGGATGCTACCGGCTTGGTATCTCCGAATCCCTTCACAATCAATCGTTTTTCACTAATTCCCTTCGATGTTAAATACTGCTTTACTAATTTTGCATATTCCTCAGAAAGGGCAATTTTACACAAAGAATCTGCTTTTTGCCGGGCAATCGAATCTAATTGAAGTGAGCCGGTTTCAGTTTTTCTTTTCCTGATGATGTTGTCAGTATGTCCCTGAATTTCAAGATTAAAATTTTTGTTAACTTTCAGCACCACCACAATCTGATCAAGTACCTGATAAGATGATGGGGTTATTTCCAATGTATCCTCTTTAAACTGAATACTTTGAATTGCTTTCTGAAAAAGCGTCCTGACCTCTTTCTTGATCTCAGGACAACCTCTGAACTCCGGTAATCCGGAAACCCTGGGGCAATCATCCATATAATCGGGGACCCCATCAAAATCAGTATCCTTCGGGCATCCCCGGTGATCCACCATTTCACGGGCTTCAAAAGGAGTATCTTTACAATCGTCCCGGTAATCAGGAACCCCATCATCATCTGCATCAATCAAACAGCCATTAATATCTACAAATCCGCGAGCTTCAATAGGAGTATCGAAACATAAATCGAGATAGTCGGGCACTCCATCATCATCTGTATCGAGCAAACAACCGTTTGAGTCCACAAAACCACGGGATGCTGCAGGAGAACCGGGACACAAATCAAGATAATCAGGAACTCCATCCTGGTCGGTATCGACCGGACAACCCACTGAATCGACAGCAATACCTATCGGGGTTTCGGGACAGTTATCCATATAATCCATCACCCCATCCTGATCGGTATCGATGGGACATCCTATCGAATCGACATATCCACGGGCTTTAGAAGAAGAATCAGGACATTTATCCAAATAATCAGGCACACCGTCACCATCCGTATCGAGCGGACAACCATCCGTTCCGACAAAAGCACGGGCTTCTTTCGGGGTACCCGGACATAAATCGAGGTAATCAGGCACACCGTCTTTATCGGAATCAACCGGACAACCGTGTCGATCAACCTTTATGCCCAAGAGGGTTTCAGGGCATCTGTCAAATTTATCACTGATTCTATCTTTGTCATTGTCTTTTTTAGTTCCTATTGCATAATTGAATCCCAATCCAACATTCATGCGATCAGCATGATATCCAAGAGGAAAAGATATGGCCGGGATCACTGGGTCAAACTGTTGCAAATCAAGTCCAACATACTGAAAAGGAATATAATCTGCTGTCAGGAAAATATTAAACTTTCCGGCGCGAAAATTAGCGCCCAGACCAAAATTACTGGCATTGCCATTGGTGATAGAATATGAAAGAGCCAGATTCAACCAGTTAGCTGGGCGAACATTAAATGCGGTTGTTAACTCATGCAGCAGCTTTTGATTTCTGAACTTCGTTCGGGACAACACCCCTACACTCAACAGGTTGTTCAGTACACCAAATTCTGCCGACACATTCAGTTTAGGGGACAGGTAATATCTCATTGCCGGCAAATCACCGCGGGTCACTTCAAAA
This sequence comes from Paludibacter sp., assembly GCA_028703105.1. Lineage (GTDB taxonomy): Bacteria > Bacteroidota > Bacteroidia > Bacteroidales > Paludibacteraceae > Paludibacter. The sequence continues at coordinate 29,725 of JAQVNN010000017.1, forward strand.
CTATTTCTTATGTCATTTATT
>JAQVNN010000095.1:0-4446 GCA_028703105.1 Paludibacter sp.
TTTTATCTTCTAAAGGATTGAAGTCGTTAAAAATCATGTTCTTAATTGTATAAAAAACATGCAAATCCAAGCATTTCTCCTCATTATTAACCCAAATTAGCCTGTTTTCTGCATTGTCTTTTCTATAACAATAAAACCGGAATAAGGTTTTATGCCATAACAATGGATGTGATTTTTTAAGAAAATGAATTTTGATCACCAATAACAAAAGGTGACCTTTTCAGGATAAAATTTTGTATCTTTATGCGTTCAAAATAACACTATAAAAAACAAACATGAAAAAAATCAATGTTCTATTTCTTCTTTTTCTTATTGGACTTTGCTGTATTCAGGGGCTAAGTAGTCAGAAAATTGTTAAAATATTAGCCATTGGGAATAGTTTTTCACAGGATGCAGCCGAATCCTATGTGGATGATCTGGCAAAAGCGGATGGCATTCAACTGATTATTGCCAACATGTATATCGGCGGATGCAGTCTGGAAAGACACTGGCTGAACGCACAAACCGACTCGGCAGCTTATTCCTACCGGAAGATCGTCAACGGAGATACTACGGTAATTGCCAAACAAAAATTGATCACAGCCATTCAGGATGAAAACTGGGATTATATTACTTTGCAACAGGTCAGCCATAGTTCCGGATTATTTGACACTCACTTCCCATATTTATCAAATTTAGTCACTTATGTAAAACAACACGCCACCAATCCGAAGATGCAAATTGTTTTTCACCAAACCTGGGCATATGCTGCCGATTCAAAACACAAAGGGTTTAAAAATTATAATAACGACCAGATGCAGATGTATCAGGCGATTGTTAATACCGTAAAAGAAGCAGGAAAAAAGGCAGGAATTAAGCTCGTTATTCCGGCGGGGACAGCCATTCAGAACGGACGAACCAGCTTTGCCGGCGACACTTTCTGTCGCGACGGTTATCATTTGAGTCTGGGACTGGGAAGGTTTACCGCTGCTTGCACCTGGTACGAATATCTATTAAAACGACCGGTAATGAAAAACACATTCATCCCGGCCGGAGTAACTCCAGAAGAAGCCCTGGTAGCAAAAAAGGCGGCACATCGTGCTGTGAAAAAGCCGTATAAGGTTAGTTCAATGACCTCCTCCACTGCATCCACCCTACCACTGCCATGACGGTATAAACAAAAAACAGAATTGCTGTAGGGTATAATTCCTTATAGATATATAGTCCGGCTGACAAAGCATCCACAACAACCCAGAGTAACCAGTGTTCAATCAATTTTCTGGCCAGCATCCAGGTGGCAGTGATGCTCAACGCTGTTGTAAAGGAATCGGCGAAAGGAAGAGGCGAATCAGTATAACGCGAAAGAACAAAATAATACAACAAAAAAACGACAAACGTAATCAACGACAAGACCAATGCCTGCAATTTTTTGGTCTTCTTCACGGGCAGCTCCTTTCCCGAATGTTGCTTCCCCGTTTTCCAGCTAATCCATCCGAAAACACTCACTCCAAGATAATAAAACTGGAGTGACATATCGGCATAAAACTTACTCTGGAAAAAAACGACGATATACAAAGCCGAACACAGGAAACCAAATATCCACAAACTTATTCTTTGTTTGATGGATAAATACAAATAAATCAGACTCAAAACAGAGCCGATTATTTCAATGTAATGCTGTTGGATATACTGAACCATTCACTCTTCATTATTCGCTTAAGGGCGAACGCATAGATTCGCCCCTACATTTTCCGCTAATTCAGGATTTTTTCATATTCCCCAGGCGTATTTAGAATCCGGATGGCACGTTGCAATGCTTCATTTTCGGCATCCATGATGCGGTAGTATTCATTCATCGACCACATATCCCTTGCAACGATCGCTTTTAATTGTAATGTGATCAGGTTTTCTGATTTTTTAAATTGTTCATCATCGTATGGAATCCCTTCTTTTTCGGCCATTTCTTTGATTTGCTCAAGCAATGCGGCATCAATAGTGAATTCCCGGTAATACTTTTCAAAATCTTTATATTTCTTCTTCAACTGATCTCTGTTTTTATCGCTGAACTGTACGATTACTTTGTTTACAATTCCTTGTGCCACAATTTTCCGTTGATAATCGGTATAACGGGTGGTATCAAAAGGGATGAAAATGTCGGGCATAATACCGCCACCACCATAAACTGTTCTTTTCAGTATGTTGGTCTGGTATCTCAGGGAATCCGGAAAATGAATAGAGTCAACATTCTGCATTTCGCCATGGTTGTATCTATTGATCAAGTCCTTATGATATTTTTCTACCCCATCTTTATATGGCTTTTGGATACTTCTGCCCGTCGGTGTATAATAACGTGAAGTTGTCAATCTCAACATAGAACCATCTGTTAACGGAATTTGCCGTTGTACCAATCCCTTACCAAATGTTCTTCTCCCGATGATAATCCCCCTGTCCCAGTCCTGCACAGCTCCCGAAACAATTTCGCTGGCAGAAGCCGAAAATTCATCTACCAGCACAATCAACTTACCCTGCTCGAACCCTCCGATTGCCGTTGCAATAGCCGTGCTTCTGGGCTGTCTGAGACCTTCGGTGTAAACAATCAGCTGTCCCCTGCCCAGAAATTCATCAGCCAATTCAATGGCTGCATTGAGGTAGCCGCCACCATTGCCCTGCAGACTTAAAATCAGGTTTTTCATACCTGCTTTTTTCAGGTTGGAAAAAGCCGCTTTATATTCCTCGACCGTCTTACTACCGAAATTGTTGATTCGGATATAGCCGGTTTCATGATCAATCATATAAGAAGCATCGACGCTATTAACGGGAATCTTATCACGAATAATTTTAAAAAGCATCAGTTGCGGGATGCCGCGTCGTGCAATCTTCACTTCTACTTCAGAGCCTTTCGGACCACGCAGGCGTTTCATGACATCCGAGTTCTGAATTTTCTTACCGGCTACCAGTTCGTTGTCAATGTAAATGATTCGGTCACCGGGCATTACACCTACTTTCTCAGCCGGTGTTCCGGATATGGTTTGAACTACCAACAGGGTATCTTCAAGAATTTGAAACTGAATGCCGACTCCCTCAAAACTGCCTTCCAACGGTTCATTCACCCTTTCTACCTCATCTTTGGAAATGTATGACGAATGTGGGTCGAGTTCTTTCAGGGTAGCCATGATGGCAGTTTCAACCAATTTCTTTTCATCCACGGAATCAACATAAAGGCTGGAAATTACACTGAAAACATTGTTCAACTTCAACAGTTCCGAATTGATCCGAAGTTGCGCGGATGTAGAAAAAACATGTACAAAAGTCAGGAATATAAGGAATAATTTTTTCATCAGGGAAATATTAATAAGTGATTGTCCACATTAAAATCTTACTAGACCTGTCAGGTTTTAAAAACCTGACAGGTCTGAGTTGTTTTTTTATTTATGATGCCTTTTATAATAAAAACAAGTTCGCAAAGGTACAATTTTTTTTAGTAAAAATCTGGTGAAAATAGGAAAGGGAACTTAGGTTTATTCAAATCCGAAAATGTCATTCACGGCGACCAGCTCTCTTACTTCACAACCTTTTACCGTGGCTACCGCCAGATACAGTTCTTGCAGAGGTACTTCACAGTCGTCACTCTCAACCAAAATTTTTTTAACCGGGGTTGCCTGCACACTTTGAGGATTAAACTTCTCTCCGTAGGAAATATACATCCCTGCTCTGGTAAGCTGTACAGCCATTTCAGGCTTAGCTCTAAATCCATGTATTATCCAGGGTTGCTTAGGAGAAAAAACTTTGTATAGGCTCATTAACTCATTGTAACAACCTACACAATGAACGATAAGGGGTTTTTTATTCGATTCCGATAAGTTAATTTGAAGTTCAAACACTTCTATCTGTTTTTCTATAGAAGCGGGAGAGTTTTTGTCCAACCCACATTCACCAACGGCAATAAGCTGTTCAAAATTCAGCAATATCTCCATGTTTTCAATCCAGGCTGAACGGATATTACCGGCATCCCAGGGATGGATACCCGCTGAAAAGAAAATATTCGGTCCATGTGGCAGAGTAACTGCATCATCGTTAATTGCGATGTTATAAATTGTACGAATATCTTCTGAATTAACTTTATGACAATGTATATCAGTTAACATGCTGTTGATTTTCAAAAACAAAGATATAAAAAATATCTTATTCCATCGAATTTTCATATCTTTGTCGCCCGTTTCATTAATTTTATTATCCCATTTTATGAGGTGCTTATTGAGCATAAAAACGGGTTTTTAATTGGATATTGGTAGTTAGTAGATGATATATTACAAAAACAGAAAATAGAAAATCAGTAAAAAATCAAATGAATTCAACCGACTTATTCAGCAATTTGCCTTATAAAGTAGCCGATATGTCTCAGGCTGCTTTCGGAAGGAAAGAAATCGAGTTAGCAGAAAAAGAAATGCCGGGACTGATGTCCCTGCG
>JAQVNN010000095.1:4546-7544 GCA_028703105.1 Paludibacter sp.
GCTACCGACATCATGCTGGCCGGCAAGGTAGTAGTGGTATGTGGCTATGGCGACGTGGGCAAAGGTTCGGCAAAATCCATGCGTGCTTATGGCGCCAGGGTTATGGTCACCGAAATCGACCCGATTTGTGCACTGCAGGCTGCAATGGAGGGATTTGAAGTCTGCACGGTAGAAGATGCTCTCACCGAAGGCAATGTATTCGTGACTACCACTGGCAACAAAGACATTATCCGCATCGAACACATGGAGAAAATGAAAGATGGTGCCATCGTTTGCAACATCGGTCACTTCGACAACGAAATTCAGGTGGATAAACTGAAAAAATATCCGGGAATTCAAAAGGTAAATATTAAACCGCAGGTAGATAAATTCATCTTCCCTGATGGACACAGTATTTTATTACTGGCCGACGGTCGCCTCGTGAACTTAGGTTGTGCTACCGGACATCCTTCATTCGTGATGAGTAACTCTTTTACCAACCAAACTTTGGCACAGATCGAGTTAAACACCAAAAAATATGACATTGATGTATATCGCCTGCCCAAACATTTGGATGAAGAAGTGGCTCGTTTGCATCTGGAACAGTTAGGCGTAAAACTCACCAAACTTACAACTGAGCAAGCTGCCTATATCGGCGTGGAAGTTGGTGGACCGTATAAGCCGGAGCATTACAGGTATTAATTTTTACACTCCAAGCACAATGGCCGGAGCTATCTTCAATTCTTTGCTGATGGCTCTGGCTATTTTTAATGTAGGCTCACTCTTTCCGGTTAAATACTCACTTATTCTGGAAGGAGAAACACCAATTTTTTTTGCCAAACTTTTTTGAGAGATCTTATTTTCTTCGATTTTCAATTTCATCACCTCTGCAAGTGGCGGCAAGGAAACCGGGAAGTGCTTTTCTTCATATTCAATTACTATATCCGACATCAATGCCAGTTCAATCGCTTTTCTGTCTGTACGGGAGGTATCATCAGTGACCTGTTGTAACAATTCTTCAATCCTTGCTAAGGCTGTTTGATAAAGTTCTTTGCTGATTTCTTTTTTCATCTTTTTGGTTTTTAAATTGTTAAACAGTTGATTTTGTTATAATCCGAATGTTTTCCTACGAAGCGAATATAAATATACCCATGTGTAAATTGAATAATGACAACCAGTCGATATTCGTTTCCCTTGATATTAAACACGTATCTTTGATTTCCAACTCCATCAACTGCATTAAAATCTTTTTTAATATCCGCAAAGTTTTTCCAGTTCGCTTGTTTAGTTTGTAGGTACCATTGTTCTAGTGGCATTTTGCTGTTCGGATAAATCCTGTAGAAATCGACTAATTTTCTGTGTGAGACAATTCTCATAATGCTTGGTTTAGTGTGTGCAAATATACGTATATATTTTGATATTCAAAATAACTGCAATAATATTTTGATATATGGAACTTAAATTGTTCATATAACTTATTATTTCAATTCTCTGTTGCTGCAACAATTTTACCTTCTCCTGCATCTAAGTTGTAAGTTTCTAAAAATTTAACCACATGAAAAAATCAGTTTTCTTACTCTTACCTTTGCTGTTTTTCGCTGCCTGCGAAGAGCCTGAAACAAAGCTAAAAGATGCGGAACCAATTCCGTTGAAGGCGGGCATGGAAAAGCGGGTACAACAGGACAATGCTTTTGCATTTGATTTGTTTCGCCATGTGATAGCCAACAATGCCGACGAAAAAAACATCTTTATTTCTCCCCTGAGTGTGAGCATCGCGCTGGGCATGGCCTGGAACGGCGCCGATGGCGAAACCAAAGCCGAAATGGCAACTGCCCTGAAAATGTCCGGCATGACTGAGGATGAAATCAATGAGTACTACCGGATTATGTTGACGGCTTTACCTGCAGTTGACCCTTCAACAAAGCTGAACATCGCTAATTCTCTTTGGTATCGGGAAGGTTTTCCTGTTAAAGACGAATATTTAAAGGTAAACAGTGATTATTTCGATGCTGAAGTCAGTGAGCTTGATTTCGCAAAACCCGAAGCTTTGGATATCATCAACGGATGGTGTGCCGAGAAAACCAACAACCTGATTAAAAACCCACTGGATAATATCTCTGAAGATGCGATGATGTATCTCATCAATGCCATCTATTTCAAAGGTATTTGGGTGAAGAAATTTGAAAAAGACACACATAAAGCGAATTTCTATGCAGAAGGAGGAAATACGGTACAGGTGGATATGATGCAGCAAAAAGACACCTTCGGTTACCGGGAAGATGAAATGGCTCAATACCTTGACCTTCCCTACGGGAACAAGGCTTTCAGTATGACTGTAATTTTACCCCGTGAAAACAAAACGACGGATGACATTTTAAAAACACTGGACACAGAAAAATGGAACAATCTAATCAATAGCTTTTCTTCCCGGGAAGTGCAGGTTTATCTGCCAAAATTCAAAACGAAAGGTAAATATGAATTAAAGGAGCCCTTGATGCAAATGGGAATGGTTCGGGCATTCAGCGATCAGGCTGATTTTTCTAATATTTCTGATATAGATTTATTGATTTCAAGGATTATACACAGCACTTATTGTGATGTTAATCAGGAGGGAACAGAAGCTGCGGCAGTAACCATTATTGAATTTGAAAATACATCCATGCCGATGAATTATATCTTCAACGCCAACCGACCCTTCATCTTCGTGATCCGGGAGAAAAGCACCGGTGTAATCTTATTCATGGGTAAGATGGGACAGGTGGAATTATACAAATAGAGTTCCTTTTTTATAGATTATATTAGCAAGTAAATTGTTTAAAACCTGTTTTGGTGTCAAACTAAAACAGGTTTTTTTTATTTGGATATGAAACATCTTATAAGCCTTTGGTATTTTTTTCTTAAATTTGCATCTGAATTTTAAAAGCTCACACATGAACAAAATCGTTGGTAAAGAGTATTTTTCCAAGAACGTCATTAAATTTGAAGTTGAAGCGCCGCTGATAGCCAAATCGCGCAAAGC
>JAQVNN010000018.1:0-27276 GCA_028703105.1 Paludibacter sp.
GCATCCAACAAACGTTGGGCAATATTACGCTTTTCTTGCTGATGTTTCGCTTCAGAAAAGAACAAAGAAACAAGTTGGTCAAGTGATTTATCAAGCCTTTTCTTGCCCTCTCTTGTAGAAAAATCAACATCGCAGAATTTTGAGATGTGTTGATGCAGGATCAGGTAATATACGCCCGAAATCGTCAGGGCAGTAAGTACATTTATGTCTAATCCGGAACCGGCAAAACGCTGCTCAAGGAGTTGAATCAATGATGTGTTAAGCGTTTCACGTTGAACAGCAGTTCTTCTTGTAACCGGATTCTCATCACACAACTCCCAAATCAGGATCTTTTGCATGATTTTATTCTTATAAAGTTCTTTTGCCAGGTTTTGAATGATCCATTTAAAAGCTTCTTCATCATTCAGATTTTTAGGTATCATGATAGAAACACTCCCGAACCAGTAATCATATTTTCGGGTATAATCATCGAAAAGGTCATCGAGCTTATTGTATCTGCGATAAAACACAGAAGCCTCAATTTTCGCTCGCTGGATAATTTCCTTTAGGGTAACTTTAGTAAAACCAACTTCTTCAATTACAGAAGTTACTGCATCTAACACATCCTGCTCTACACCCTTTTTGGTGCGACGGGGTCTTCTTGTCTTTTTAATTTCTTCACTCATCTTCTAATTAACCTTAAACCAATGAATTAAACATTCATATTGATGCAAAGATAGAAAGTTTTATTGAATAATATCAAGGTTATTCAAAAAAAAACGCTACAACATATTATTTCTCAATACCAAGCAACCTGCCTGTACTTCTATCCACCGTGATTATGATTCCGGGTGTGCGCAACAATGATTCTGGCAGAGAAACCAGTTCTCCAAACTGAGGTATGTGAAATGTACGCTCGAGTATTGTATTAACTCCGTCACTGATAGTAATGACAGTCATTGCCGGCAGAACGGTAAAAAGTCCGGCCTTTTCTTGCTTTTTTTTAGAATCACCTTCCTGCAGTTGGATTTTTTCAGGAGAAATTGTAATAAAAAACGGTTCACCACTCAAATCATCTTTGGATACTACTCCGCGATTTGCCGACAACCTGAACAGAACTTCTTCTGAAATAACTTTATTCGGTGTAAAATACAGCGTGTAACTGTTTATTTCTTTTTTTACTGACCCGACAAAAAGTTCTGTTAATTCTTTTTCTTTGCGATCGAGACCATTAAGCATCATACTCAGGGCATTCCCATCAGGTAAATGATCCATCTCTCCTGCAAGTAAATTTAATCGGCTTTCACGTATATCGTAGATTTGTTTGGCAGCGCCTTCAGCCATCTTTGCTGTAGAGCCTGCCATCATATACTCTTGTGTAAGTGGGAGTAATCCGGTAGTTGGAAGTTCGGATCCGGTATTTTTAGCTGCGGATTCGCTTTTTTCAGGAAACTGTTGCTGAAGTACTACCGGGACATTCACTCCGCACAGGATACCTTGTTCATTTACAACAATCCCATTCAATGGAGCCTTCGTAAGTGGTTCAACAGCAAACTTACGGGCAGGATCGGGAACTGTACGTGTCGTTATTTTAATTCCTGTGATCTTAGATGCAATTTTCTCTTCCATCACCACCTGACTTGTCGCAAGATATCGTTGTGAATACAAATAGAATACGCCCGGTTTTTCAACCGTTGTTTCTACTTCTATGTTGAAACACAGTTCCGTTTTTGGCAAAGCATAAACAATTGCCGGAACTCCTTCTGTGAGGGTAAAAGCTGACTGGGCTTTGATGCCGGTTATCCCAATGAAAAGCAGACTGATGACAATTAGTTTTTTCATGATTATTATTGTATCTGTAATGTGTATGATTAATAAGCGCAAGCATTGTGCTCACCTACAGTTCATTATTTTTTCTTCCCAAATCCTTTCTTCTTTGGCTTCGCAGTTCCCTGTTTATCAACCAGTTCTTTGCATTTTTCAGTCGTCAATGTTTGCGGATCAATATTTTTGGGGATCTTATAATTATTTTTTTCAAAGGTAAAATAAGGTCCGAAGCGCCCATTCAACACCTGATATTCCCCGTTTTCTCCTAATATGCTGATTACTTTATTTTTTTCAGCTTCACGTTTTTCACCGATAATTTCAATAGCTCTTTCTGCCGTTACGTTCATGGGATTTTCGGTTTTTGGCAAAGAATAGAAATGTCCGTCGTGTCGTATATAGGGCCCGAAACGTCCTATTGCGACAATCATTTCTTTGTCCTCAAATATACCCAGTTGTCTCGGTAATTTGAAAAGTTCAAGCGCATCTTCAAGGGTAATTGTTTCGATCAGCTGATCTTTGCGCAGCGATGCAAAAGTTGGTTTTTCTTCTTCCTCTGCGGTTCCGATTTGAGCAACAGGTCCGAAACGTGCGATTTTAACCGAGACTTGCCGCCCGGTTTTAGGGTCTTTGCCCAATATTCGCTCACCCACCTGTCGCTCTGAGTTTTTGAGGGTGTGTTCAACCACCGGGTGGAATTGTTTGTAAAATTTATCAATGGAACTAACCCAGTTGATTTTTCCATCGGCAATGTTGTCAAATTCTTTTTCAACCTGCGCGGTGAAATTATAATTCAGAATGTCAGGAAAGTATTCAGTCAGGAAGTCATTGACAACCATACCTATATCAGTAGGAAACAATTTGGATTTTTCAGCGCCTGTATTTTCTGTTTTAACTTTATCTGATATGTTGCCATCCTTCAGCCGAAGAAAATTATAGTCTCTTTTTTCCGCCGGTCGATCGCTTTTTTCAATGTAAGATCTGTTTTGGATGGTTGTAATGGTTGGTGCATAGGTTGATGGACGGCCGATGCCCAATTCTTCAAGTTTACGTACCAGACTGGCCTCGCTATAGCGAGGTGGTTTTTGCGTAAATCGTTGCTGAGCGATTATTTCATCTACGGTAAGTGATTGATTCTTTTTCAACGCTGGCAGCATGTCAGCTGTCTCTTCGTCTTCATCATCAGTAGATTCGAGATATACCTTCAGGAACCCATCAAAAATAATCACCTCTCCTGTTGCCACAAATTGATGTTTATTACAGGAGCAATCAATGTATATGGAGGTTTTTTCCAGTTCGGCATCAGCCATCTGGGATGCAATGGTACGTTTCCATATGAGGTCGTACAATTTTTTTTCTTGTGCGGTACCGTTGATGGTAGGTGTGTTCATGTAGGTCGGACGAATGGCCTCATGCGCTTCCTGTGCTCCTTTTGTGCTGGTTTTAAACTTGCGTATCTTCACGTATTTCTCTCCAGCCATGGAAGTAATTTCTGCTTTGGCAGTATTCAATGCAAGGTCAGACAAATTGACTGAATCGGTACGCATATAGGTAATTTTTCCGGACTCATAGAGTGATTGTGCGATACGCATTGTTTGTGAAACAGAGAAACCCAGTTTGCGGGATGCTTCTTGCTGTAGGGTAGAGGTGGTAAACGGAGGAGCCGGTGATTTTTTTGCTGGCTTTGTTATTATGTCGCTTACCTGAAACGAAGCATTTTTACAGTCCTCAAGGAATGTGAGGGCATCTTCTTTATTGGTAAAACGATGCTGTAGCTCTGCTTTCAGAATAGCGGGACTACCTTGTACATCTATCGTCAGGAATGTCGCATTGACCCGGTACGATGATTCTGAAACAAAGTTATTGATTTCACGTTCGCGCTCCACGATTAGTCTTACAGCCACAGATTGTACGCGCCCGGCCGAGAGGGATGGCTTTATTTTTTTCCACAATACAGGGGATAATTCAAAACCCACAATGCGGTCGAGCACCCTTCGTGCTTGTTGGGCATCCACCAGGTTGACATCTATTTCACGGGGACGTTCAATCGCATTCAGAATGGCATCTTTTGTAATTTCATGAAAAACAATTCTTTTTGTCTTATGCGCGTCCAATTTCAGCTCGTTGTACAAATGCCAGGCAATTGCTTCTCCTTCACGGTCTTCATCGGAAGCAAGCCATACTGTCTCTGCCGTCTTTGCCGCTTTCTTCAGTTCAGCAACAACTTTCTTTTTATCGGATGAAACAACATAGTCTGGCTTGTAATCATTCTCAAAGTCGATGCCGATTCCTTTTTCTGCCAAGTCACGGATGTGTCCGAAACTTGACATGACATGGAAATCTGAACCGAGAAACTTTTCAATGGTTTTGGCTTTTGCAGGTGATTCTACAATGACAAGGTTTTTTGACATATAAAAACTGATTTTTAGTTCCTTTTGTACATAATCGGCTGCAAAATAACAAAAACAATCAGGTACAAACCAAATTTAAGGGGATTTATTTTTATATTTTAATACATTGTTGTCCGGTAAACATTTTATAACATAGATTTCTCCCTTCGGTCGAAATGACAATCAAGACTTTATCTTTTAGGGAGGGGTTAGCTGGCAGCTTAGCCGCCAGCTAACCCCTCCCTTGCATAAATCAATATAAAGAACTGTCATTCTGAGCACAGCGAAGAATCTAATATTTTTTACCGGACAATAGTGATTTTAATAATAGCTTGTTTTTTGAGGTTCAAAAAATAAGTCACCGGTCAACAGTCGGCGGTCGCCGGTCATTATACTATAGACTGACGACAGCAACCGGAGACCGGAGACCGGAAAGGGGGGGAGACTATTCTCCCGGCATCATCACTACTTCTAGTATATTCCCTTGTTCTGTCAGTTTTTTTAGGGTTGACTGAATTTTTTCTGAAGTCAGAGTTTTTACTGCTGTTGTATAATCTTCCACAAAATTCAGTTTACTCTGATAGTAAGATGAGATTGTTCTCGACCACCAGTTGTTTTCTTTCAGGTCTTCTGCATATTTTTTCAGCATGTTTTCTTTTACTTTGTTGAGATCATCGGCACGTGGACCATTGGCGATAATTTCATCGACTTCTTTATGAATGATGCTCATCAAATGTGCCTGTTTTTCAGGATCTGTGTCGAATTGCATTGTCACGCTTGCCTGGGCTACAGGCGTCTTAATCAGAGACCCACGTACACCAACGCCATATGAACCTCCTTCTTTTTCGCGAATACTTTCCAGGTAACGCATACTCAGGATATTCCCGATGGCAGTCATGCTGATGTAGTTTTCCATGTTAAACGGCAAATGACCGGAATAAAGAATGAGATTCGAAGCTTTATTGATTTGCATGGAGCGTTTGAAATGATTGTTCACCAACCCTCTCGGAAAACGAATCATATTATCTACATAATTTTCATTCTTCTTTTTAGATTTTAATCCTCCAAGATAAGTCAGTACCGCCTGTTTTACTGCTTCGTTTTCAGGATCTACATTCCCGGTGAAAACAAAAGTGAAATCAGCGGGTAGGGCAAATCTATCTTTGAAAATGGCAAGTGCTTTATCCTGATCCAGTTTATTCAGGGCTTCCAGGTTTAGGATGACGGTTCTGGGATGACGGTTGTATAACATCACCGAAACAGAGTCGGAAAAAGCTTTGCGTGGGTCACTGGCACTATTTGCCAGGGTTGTTTTATACATATTCACGAGTGCACCGTAAGCATTATCGTCTTTGCGGGGAGCTGTAAAATACAAATGAACCAGTTGCAGCATGGTTTCAAAATCAGCAACTGAAGATTTTCCACTAAAGCCTTCATTATAATTTCCGATACTCGGATTTACAGAAGCAATCTTTCCAGTTAACACTTTACTCAGTTCAATCTGAGAAAATTCGCCCACGCCATTGTTTGCAACAATAGATGCAGCAAGCGTGGCCGTAAGCATATCTTCAACGTTTTTCACTTTCGATAATCCACCCTCGCTAAAAGCATTCAGCAGAATTTCATCATTTTTGAAGGTTGTTTTTTTAAACACCACTTTCACGCCATTCGACAAATTCCAGGTTGTGGTTCCAAACACCTTATCTTGTGTGATTTTATTAATTTTTCCTGCTTTAGGAGTTTTTTCAATAAGAGGTCTGTTCAGATCTTCTTCTTCTTTAGCAGTCAGTTCAGCAGCTTTCACTTCTGCCAGCGTCTGCAAGATAATTTCTTCAGAGGGGATCAATACCGTTGGTTTATCCGGAGCCATAAATGAGATAATCAGGTTTTCATCTGTGACATAACCTTTTACTGCTTGATTAATCACATCTGCAGACAGATGAGGCATCAGCATCTGAGCAGTCTGATATTCCCATTCTATTCCGGGTATCACTTCTCCATCAAGAAAATGGCGTACATATTCACGCACCAAATTGTTGTTTCGCTGATTATCCCTGTCGTTATAAGCATTTTCAAGTGATTTCAGCATGTCGGTTTTGGCTCTTTCAACTTCAGCATTGGTGAAGCCAAAACGTTTCATTTTCTCTGCTTCCAGCATTAGCGCTTTTAACCCCTCTTTTTCCATTCCTTCTTTGGGAACAGCCATCAGTTGAAATGCATCTTTTGATTTTACTAAATTCCCGTATTCTGCCATGCCAAATACAAATGGAGCATCAGCCTGTTGCGTGATTTCTTCGAAACGATACCCCATGATGGTTGAAACTATACCGTTAAGCATGCCCGTCATATAACCGGCCATAGAGCGTTTTAACTCTTTGGGCATCACTTCGTGTTTGTATTCCAGTTCGATGCGTGTCATGCGCGCTTCCGGGTCTTTAACAATCGAAATAATGGGCTCTTTATTGTCGAGGATAGGATAAACTGGTCGTTCGCCTGCATTTTCTTTCGCGGAAATATCAGCAAACATGGTTTTGATTTTTGCCTCCACCTGATCGACATCCACATCTCCGACAACTAAAATAGCTTGTAAATCGGGACGATACCATTTGTGGTAAAACGCACGCAGGGTTTCATGTGAAAAATTATTGATTACAGCTGTGTCTCCAATTACATCTCGTTTGGCATATTGCGATCCCGGGTATTTGAGATAATTGGAAGCTTTCCACATGCGGCGTTCCGGGCCGGCACCTGTACGCCATTCTTCCCGAATTACACCCCGTTCGGAATCAATTTCTTCTCCCAGGAGAGAAATAAAACCTGACCAGTCATGCAGAACCAGTAAGGCACTGTCAACGACACTCTCACGGGAGGTGGGCACGTCAGAAAGATTATATACAGTCTCATCCAGTGAAGTGTATGCGTTAATATTATAACCAAATTTAACTCCATTTTTCTCGAAGTACTCAATAATCATTTTCCCTGGAAAATTTTTGGTACCATTAAACGACATGTGCTCTAAAAAATGTGCCAGTCCATTTTGGTCATCATTTTCCAGAATTGCTCCGACATTCTGGGCAATATAAAACTCTGCCCTTTGCTGGGGCTTTTCATTGTGACGGATGTAATACGTCAAGCCGTTTTCTAGTTTTCCGTAGCGTACATTGGGGTCAACAGGAACTGGGGGCATTTGCTGTGCAGATAAATTTTCTGAAAATCCGAAGAGAATCAGGATAGCAAAAAACAACTGTAAGTTTTTCATACGTAAATAATTTTTCTAAAAATTTATGTGTTAATTGATCGCGGATCTTACCCGGAAACAAATAAAAGAAAAGAATGTCAGATTTTGTAATCTTATTCTTTAAAACATTTATTTCTGAGAAGATGCAAAGTAAAGGAATAATTTAAATTTTTCAAAATAAAAGTTTATATCTTTGAGGCTCTTTAATAAAAATATACAATTCGACATGGATAAAGAACTGACATTTAAATATTGTAATTGGCATAATTCCCAACAGGCAAAAGCCTTCCTCAATTTACTAAATTTTTATATGTCTGAACTAATGGGTAATTACCCTTCACGGAATAAAAACCAACAGGAACAATTTCTGAAAGATTTCACCCCACAGTCGAACCGGTCTCTACTCACAAATTATCAAATTTACAAAAAAAAATGACTAAAACGCTGCTCATTTCATCTTCGCTCACAAAAGCTGAAAAATATGAACTCCTGTTGCCCCAACTTCGGTCGTTAACAGAAGTTGAAACCGATACGACTGCTAATTTTGCAAACATTGCCGCTGCACTAAAAGAAACTTTCAATTGGTGGTGGGTAGGATTTTATCTGGTCAAAAACAATGAGTTGGTGCTTGGTCCGTTCCAGGGACCGATAGCCTGTACCCGGATCCGTTTTGGAAAAGGAGTTTGTGGTACCGCATGGAAAGAGAGAAAAAGTCTCCTGGTTTCGGATGTGCATGCTTTTCCGGGACATATTGCCTGCAGTTCATCTTCTGTATCAGAAATTGTTGTTCCAATAATTAACAATAAAGGAGATGTGGCGGGTGTGCTGGATGTTGACAGCGAACGATACAACGTGCTGGATGAAACGGATATCAGATTCCTGGAGAAAATTTGCAGCATATGTGGTAAACTGATGTAAATCCCTTATTTTATAGCCCCTTCCGTTTTTAGCATTTGTTTTTTTAATTCCGTTCCCCAGCGATATCCTCCTAATCCTCCATCTGAATGAATAACACGATGGCAGGGTATCAGACAGGCGATGGGGTTTGCCCCTGCGGCTGTGCCGACAGCCCTGACAGCTTTAGGGTTTCCTATCGCGGCTGCAACCTGAGCGTAGGTACGGGTTTCTCCTTCGGGGATCTCCCGGAGCACTTTCCATACCGATTGCTGAAAAGGTGTCCCTTGCGGACACAACTGAACCGGTTCTTTCAATTTGAATATCTTGTCGCCTAACACATTGGTTCGTTGAGCATCTTCAGTAAATACCTTTTTTGGGAATCTCCGCTGTAAATCAGCAAACGCAGTATCTTCGGAATCTGTAAAAATAAGCGAAAATAATCCCTCAGTTGTAAATGCCATACAACATTTTCCAAATGGGGAGATGTAGAATCCGTAATGCATAAGTTTTTTGTGGTCAGTGGTTAGTGGTCAGAGGCTAATTGTTTTACTGAGCACTATCCCATTAGTCATTAAAAGAACGCCCTCGCTTTTACAAAAAAGTTCCGTCCCGGCTCCAGCCGGTGAATGCCCCTGAGTGAGGAAAGATGTTCTTCATAAGCTTTATTCATGATGTTTTGTACTCCTCCGAAGAGCTGTACTTTCACAACACCTAATTGATACGGAGGGGTATGCAATCCAGCATTAAAAATTGCATGCCGGTGTGCTTCCTGATTTTCTCCATGTTCTTTTTCCGATTCATACTCCCAGTCCATTTCTGCGTAAGCGCCTATTCCTCCGTGAAAATGATAATGTATTTTGACAATCCCATGCAAAGCAGGAATCAGCGGTAAATGTTCGTTGGTAATCGCATCTATGGCATAGACGTAAGATGCATGCGTTTCAAACTCCAGTTCATTGGTTATCAGCCATCTTAAATCAATTTCTCCCCCAAGATAAATTGCGCGGTCAACATTGGTGTTGACCCAGGCCTGAACAGGAGCACCTGTCGTATCGGAGTAGGTTCCCGGTTTTTCGGTAATTAAATCAAAAAGATAATTAGCAAAAACATCCGTTTTAAGTAACAGGTTTTTCCCGGTGTAAGTATAATTCAGGTTTGAGAAAATTCCTTTTTCAGGTTTTAATGCAGGGTTTCCTACTCTAAGGTCACCCGCCTGATCAATATATTTAAATCTTTCTTCTATGGATGCAACCCGGTAGGCGTTTGCCAAAGAAAAAATCAGCCTGTGTCGCTCCGATGGCTTATAATCAACATCTACGTGTGCAGAATAAGCCAGTTCGTTTTTTATATTTGCTGAGAAAAGCACTGTTTTATTTGATGGTATTTCAGTTTTTACTCCATTCACATATTTATGTTTAGATATTTCCCTGAATGCCGTGTCATTCACAGTACTGATAAAATCGAGCCGTAACCCTGTATTGATAATCCACTGGTTGGGTTCCACCACCCATCTGTTTTGGGCAAAAACTCCCATATCGAGCATTCCCGCTTTGGGAGTGGGTTGTTCTTTTGTTAAAACCGTATCGGTAGTAGCAGTTGAAATTTTTAATCTGGAAGTTTGCTGATCGCGATACCAGCCTTCTACTCCCACGGTCATTGTTTGATACTCATTGAAATACAAATCAGCCAGGGCTTTCACTCCTGAAGTAACATTCGCACTCCCCGGAAAGATAGCGACTTTGTCACTTACAATGTTTTCCACATTTCGTTTGATGTGTTGGGTATAGGCTTTAATACTTAACAGTTTTACCGAATGAGACAAATCAGTAAATATATATTCGCTACTCAACTGATTTCTGTCAAAACCAAGGTAACGTACTTCTGCACCGGGAGGAAAAGCATTTCCACCGGGCAGTCCCACATTCCATGCTTCAAAATGATTATAATTGATTAACAACTCCTGATTATCTCCGTTTTTCATTCCTCCACGGATGCCCCATGAAGCATCATTAAACTGGCTGTTGGGCAAGGTCCCTGCCGGAGTCATGGTGTTTTGAGCCATACGATAGCTTCCGTCTAAAGCTAAATACCAGTTACGGTTGGTTAGGTTGACATTCAGATTATTCTCCCAAAGGTTGTTTCCCGTATGAAAACCACTGGAGAGCTTGCCATTACTTGTTAGTTCATCGGAATAACCGGGACGTTTTGTAATAAAATTTACCACACCGCCCATGGCTCCGGTACCATATATAACCGATCCGGCACCTTTAACCACTTCAATCTTTTCAATATTCCCCATGTCGATGGTCGATAGCACGCCCGCGATATCCGACGCTGTCTGCATCCGGTCATTATCAGCCAGAAAAAGAAGTTTTGCTTCTGAAAAACCACGTATATTCACAGATGTTGCCCAGGTGGCATCGCGGCTTAATGCTACCCCGGGAATGTGATGCAGGGCATTTGCCGGGGTTATAGAGCCGTGACTTACAGCTTCCTCTCCCGATATCATCTGATAGGGAAAGTTAAGTTTATTTGCTAGAATCCCCTGTACTGTTATTTCAGAAATCTGTTTGTGCGCTAGTGAATCAACTTCGTGACTGTGACCCTGATGGTGCAGTTGAGGAAACGCACGAAAAGACAGGAATAAAATTACTATAACAGAGCATATATGATTGTTCATCTGAATAATTTTATGAGGATGCATTAAGAATGCAAAAATACAAAAAAAGACGTAATAAATTAGATGTTCATTCAATCCCGCAAGACAAGATGAAATTTAAGTGAGAACGGTTTTTGTAGTGTGTGGACAAGATAATAAAAGTGTCAGTCAATACCGGACTTTCGTAAGATCGAAGTTTCATAATCAATATAATATGTATTGTAAAAAAATAAAATTAATGTATTATCTTTGTTCGCCTTTTTACATAATAAGACATTTCAGGATGAAAATTATTGTTGCACTGTTAATATTTGTACTCTCAACAGCTTTCCGGACTTTTGCCTGCACCAATTTGATCGCGGGAAAACTGGCTACTGTTGACGGTTCCACTATGATAACCTATGCGGCGGATTCATATTCATTATTTGGAGCCCTCTATCATTATCCTGCCCGCACTTACCCTGCTGAAAGCATGCTGGATGTGTATGAATGGGATACCGGTAAATACCTGGGAAAAATCAAACAGGTTGAAAGAACCTACGCTGTCATTGGAAACATGAATGAAAATCAGGTTTCCATTGCTGAAACGACATTTGGCGGAAGAGAAGAGTTACGTGACACGACGGGTATAATTGATTACGGAAGTCTGATGTATATTGCATTACAACGTGCCCGGTCTGCCCGTGAAGCTATCCGCATCATGACCTCCCTGGTTGATGAATATGGATATTGCAGTTCAGGGGAATCTTTTACTATTGCCGATCCGAACGAGGTATGGATCATGGAAATGATAGGGAAAGGACCCAAAAACAAAGGTGCTGTATGGGTAGCACAACGTATTCCGGATGACTGTATTGCCGCCCATGCAAACCAGGCACGCATCACCACATTTCCTTTTGACGACAGAGACAACTGTTTGTATTCAGTGGATGTAATTGCCTTTGCACGTGAACAAGGATATTTCAAAGGGAAAAATAAAGATTTCAGTTTTTCCGATACATATGCTCCCCTGGATTATGGTGCGCTCAGGGCCTGCGAAGCGAGGGTGTGGAGTTTTTTCCGTCAGGCAAATCCGGAGATGGAAAAATTCATCACTTATGTAAAAGGTGAAACGGCTGATCGAATGCCTCTTTGGATCAAACCGGCTAAAAAACTCAGTGCAGAAGACATGAAAGCGTTTATGCGTGATCAGTATGAAGGTACGGAGCTTGATATTACCAAAGGATTTGGTGCCGGCCAATATAACAGCAAGCTGCGTTTAAGTCCCCTTAGCTTTAAAATTGACGGGGATGAATACTACCACGAACGTCCGATAGCTACGCAGCAAACCGGATTTTCCTTTGTAGCGCAGATGCGTAATTGGTTGCCTCCCTATGTGGGTGGCATCCTGTGGTTTGGTGTTGATGATGCCGCATCATCAGTTTATGTCCCGATATACTGCGGAATCAACAGCGTACCCGAATGTTTCAGTGTAGATAATGGCAGCCTGCTGGAATATTCTCCGACAGCGGCGTTTTGGATTTTTAACCAGGTTTCAAATTTTGCTTATCCAAGATACTCGTTGGTAATGCCGGACATTAAAAAGGTACAGCAGCACTGGGAAAGTAGTTTTCATACGATGATTCCGAGTATAGACAAAGCAGTAACGGGTATGCCGGAAGTCAACGCACGTGAATTTCTTACCACCTTCAGTCATACTCAGGCCGCTAATGTAACAGCAGCCTGGAAAAAATTAGGAGAGTTTTTACTCGTAAAACACCTGGATGGTGTAATTAAAAAAGAAGAAAACGGAAAATTTTTGCAAAACGATAAAAAAATTCCTTTAGAAATTATTCGTCCCGGCTACCTGGAAGAATACCTCCGGCAAATGGTGAAAGAGACTCCCGGAATGAAAGCTAAAACGCAGGACGAAATGAATAACCGCAAACCCATGGAACAATAATTTTTTTTTGTACCTTTGCGGCAAATTTCACAACACATATGCTTGAAAAAATAATCATCCTCGACTTTGGTTCTCAGACCACCCAGCTTATCGGAAGAAGATTACGGGAATTAAAAGAATACTGCGAAATCGTTCCGTATAACAAATTTCCGGAAAACACGGATAACATCAAAGGAGTTATTCTCTCCGGAAGTCCTTTTTCCGTTTATGATCCGACAGCCTTTTCAACAGACCTGAATATTTTCAGTGGTAAATTCCCCGTATTGGGGATTTGTTACGGTGCCCAGTTTATGGTGCACGAGGCCGGTGGAAAAGTTGAAGCTGCAGGCTCAAGAGAGTACGGTCGGGCGAATCTTTCCTCTATAGCTCCAGGTGACGAACTTTTTAAAGGCATCAATCCCGGATCGCAAATCTGGATGTCGCACGGCGACAGCATTACGCAATTACCTGATAGATTCAAAAAAGTTGCCAGCACTGAAGATGTAGAGCTTGCAGCATATAGAATTGAAGGGGAAAAAACCTGGGGAGTACAGTTTCATCCGGAAGTTTTTCATACGCTTGACGGGATGCTGATCCTTGAAAACTTTCTCAATATTTGCGATTGTAAACGAGATTGGTCACCGGCTTCATTCATTGAAACCACAGTAAATGAATTAAAAGCACAGCTCGGAGACGATAAAGTGGTGCTCGGACTCTCAGGTGGCGTTGATTCCTCTGTAGCTGCAGTACTTTTAAACAAAGCCATCGGGGAAAACCTTACCTGTATTTTTGTTGACCACGGATTGCTGCGTAAAAATGAGTTTGAAACCGTATTGAAAGATTATGAGCACCTTGGGTTAAATGTAATCGGTGTAAATGCCCGTGATTATTTTTATGGGTTATTGAAAGGAGTTTCAGAACCAGAAAAAAAACGCAAAATTATCGGTTCAGCTTTTATTGATGTGTTTGATAAAGAAGCTCATAAAATAAAAGATGTAAAATGGTTGGCACAAGGCACAATTTATCCTGATATTATTGAATCACTTTCAATTACCGGAACAACCATCAAATCGCATCACAACGTAGGCGGGTTACCCGAAAAAATGAACCTGAGGCTTTGCGAACCGTTACGGTTGTTATTCAAAGACGAAGTCAGGAAGGTTGGAACTGAGTTAGGCATGATGCGTCACTTGATTAAACGTCATCCGTTTCCCGGTCCGGGACTGGCTGTACGCATTTTGGGTGATATTACACCGGAAAAAGTACGAATTCTGCAGGATGCTGATGATATTTTTATCAATGGATTGCGCGAGTGGAACTTGTACGACAAGGTATGGCAGGCAGCTACCATCCTTCTTCCTGTACAAACGGTAGGAGTAATGGGCGATGAAAGAACCTATGAAAATGCTGTGGCGTTGAGGGCGGTGACATCAACCGATGCCATGACGGCCGATTGGGCACAGTTGCCATACGAGTTTCTTGCTAAAGTATCAAATGACATCATTAACAAAGTAAAAGGAGTAAACCGGGTGGTTTACGACATCAGCTCAAAGCCTCCCGCAACGATTGAATGGGAGTGAAAAATGATTGATACCCATGCCCATATATACGCTGAAGAGTTTGATGCTGACAGAGACGCTGTAATTGAACGAGCAAAAGCAGCGGGGGTGGAAAAAATCATCCTGCCGGGTATTGACAGCAGCTCATTTGGAGCCCTGCTTTCTTTGGAGGAAAAATATCCGGGTTACTGTCATGCTGCAATCGGTCTCCATCCGACTAGTGTAAAATCTGATTATCAACAAGAATTGGAGCTGGTTGAATTTGAGTTGAAACGCAGAACATATATTGCTATCGGTGAAATAGGAATCGATTTATATTGGGATCAAACATTTGTGAAAGAGCAAATCCTGGTTTTTCAACAACAACTCAAATGGGCTGTTGAATACAATAAACCGGTCATTATACACGTTAGGAATTCATTCAGAGAAACCATGCAGGCTATGGAACCTTACAGAAACAGCGGTTTAAAAGGAGTGTTCCACAGTTTTAGCGGAGATTTTAAAGAAGCTTCTGAAATAATAAAATTCGGAGGTTTTCTGTTGGGGATAAACGGTATTATAACTTTTAGGAATTCAGGACTTGGTTCCGTCGTTCAACAAATCGACATAAAACACCTTGTGCTGGAAACAGATGCTCCATATCTTACTCCGGTGCCATACCGGGGTAAAAGAAACGAGAGCGCCTTTTTGTCCTTCACGGCGAATCATATTGCTGCATTGTATTCAATGCCATACGATGCTGTAATTGAACAAACTACAAAAAACGCCTTAAATCTTTTCAATTTAAGTTCAAAAAATTAGTGTCCGTTTTGTTTATGCAAAAAAAAACATATTTTTGGCTTACAATTTAATATATTTTTATTTGTATGTCATAAATTTTTGCTAACTTGCGCCGCTAAATCGGAGAGGTGCTCGAGTGGTTGAAGAGGTACGCCTGGAAAGCGTATATACGGTGTGGAATCGTATCGAGAGTTCGAATCTCTTCCTCTCCGCGAACAGATAGAAAAGAGACAAATAAACACAAAATAAAAATTCAAAAATTCAAAAAAAAGTAAAATGAAAAAGGTATTTGCAACTTTCTCAATCGTGGCACTTTTCACTTTTGGTATTACATTAAATGTGATTGCACAGGATTCTATTCAGGCTGCAGGAGGTGACACCACTGTCAGCGAAGTAGTGGAAACAACAGCTCCGGCCGTTGTAGAAGAACAAGGAATGCACAAGGCATTGAAACAAAAATTCATCGAAGGTGATGCTATGTGGATGGCTCCGGTAGCATTCTGTTTGATTCTGGGTTTAGCTTTAAGCATCGAAAGAATTATTTATTTAAGTTTGTCTTCTACAAACACCAAAAAACTGTTGACCAGCATCGACGAAGCATGGGAAAAAGGTGGTGTGGAAGCTGCCATGGAAGTATGCCGTGATACACGTGGCCCTGTAGCTTCTATTTTCTACCAGGGGCTTTCACGCTATGATGAAGGAGTGGAAGTTGTTGAAAAAACGGTTGCATCTTATGGAGGTGTACAGTTAGGATTACTTGAGAAAAACCTGACATGGATTTCTCTTTTTATTGCCCTTTCTCCTTCTTTAGGATTCTTGGGAACAGTAATCGGGATGATCCAGGCTTTTGACAAAATCCAACAGGTAGGTGATATTTCTGCAACCGTTGTTGCCGGTGGTATCAAAGTAGCTCTTTTGACAACGGTATTCGGGTTGATTGTAGCGATGATCCTGCAGGTATTCTACAACTATATTCTAACAATTATTGAGGGACTTACTAATGACATGGAAGACTCTTCAATCTCGTTGTTGGATATTATTGTAAAACACACTAAATAAGAAAGAACTATGTTTAAATCAATAAAAATTACAGGCATATCGCTGGTTGTTGTTTCTTTCCTGCTGCTGATTGCATTTTATGCAACACTCGGACAAGGAACCAGTACAGTTGATAGCGCTGCTGGTGAAGCAATACATGTTCCTCTCTTGACAGATGTAATAATCTATTGGTTATATGCACTGTTTGGAATCGCTCTTGTTGTGACAATTGTTGCAGCTGTTACTCAATTTGTAAAATCCCTGATTAGTAACCCTGCAGCTGCAATTAAATCATTGATTCCTATTCTACTTTTTGCTGGTATTTTCGTTGTATCATTCTTGCTGGGTAGTGGTGAAAAAATGAATATTATCGGTTATGAAGGAACGCAGAACGAAGGAGTTTGGGCACAAATCACAGATATGTTTATATATACTGTGTACACCCTGCTTGTTTTGATCGTATTAGCAATAACAGGCTCAAGAATTTACACAGCACTTAAATAAGTTTTCGGAACAACAAATTATCTCAATATAATGGCTAGAAAATTAAATGAAATTAATGCCAGCTCAATGGCCGACATCTCGTTCCTGCTTTTAATTTTCTTCCTTGTAACAACATCTATGAATGTCAGCACGGGGTTGACGAGGCGTCTTCCGCCACCCCTACCCCCTGACCAAAAACCACAGGATATTGACATTAAAAAAAGAAATATCTTCGTTGTTAAAATCAATAGTTTGAACCAGTTATTGGTACAAGGTGAGGAAATGAACATCCGGGATCTCAAAGAAAAAGCCAAAGAGTTTGTAAAAAATGAAGCAAACGATGTGCATCTGCCCGAAAAATTCACGAAAGAATTTGAAACACTTGGTGTAGTCGAATATACACGTGATCACGTCATTTCTGTACAGAATGACGTTGACACGCAATATCAGGCATACATTGATGTGCAAAACGAACTGGTAGCTGCATACAACGAATTGCGTAATGAATTGTCGCAACTCAAATTCGGAAAGAAATTTGACGAACTGAATGAAACGCAACAAAATGATGTTCAAACGGTTTATCCTCAGAAAATATCCGAGGCTGAACCAAAAAATTATGGAGGATCCAACTAATGGCAGTAATCAGAAAAGGAGAAAAACGAGGAATGCCTGCGCTTAGTACATCGTCTTTGCCAGACATCATCTTCATGTTGTTGTTCTTCTTCATGGCTGTTACAACCATGAAAGAAGTAACCTATAAAGTAAAGGTAACGCCCCCTTCTGCAACGGAACTTCAGAAACTTGAGAATAAATCTTTGGTGCGTTATATCTATGTAGGTGAACCAACCAGAGAATTCAGAGAACAGTTTGGCTCAGCTACCCGTATCCAGTTGAATGATCAGTTTGCAGATGTTTCAGAAATTGAAAATTTCATTACCATGGAACGTACTGCAATGAAAGAAGAGGATCAAAATGTTATGACCGTTTCTATCAAAGCTGATAAAGATACGAAAATGGGTATCATTACAGATATCAAACAAGCTTTACGGCGCGCATACGCTTTGAAAATCAACTATCAGGCGTCAACCCGTCAGTCTTTCTAAAAGCAAATACCTCTTATATGGTGAAGAGTCGCAACTGGTAACGGTTGTGGCTCTTTTTGTGCATGTATAGCGCATGTATGGGTTGGTGGCGGCCCTTATGTGTGCCGAATACCCCGGCTTTAAGCCAGTAATTGATCAATTGCACGGGTTATCCGCCCGAAATTAAACTGTTCGATGATCTCATGCTTATAGGCTAAAATTTCATCGTTACATAAATTTCCGATACTTCCTTCATGCGTATGCTGAATGCTCTTGTCCGGGTTGAATTTCCCGGCTTCTATTGCCAACCCAATTTGTTTGTAGGCATCGCGGAAAGGCACGCCGCTCAAGGTAAGCTTGTTTACCGTTTCAACACTGAAGAGAAAATCATATTTCGGGTCACTCAGGATGTTTTCATTCACCATTAACCGGGACATCATCAAATTGGTCATTTCCAGACAGTCTTTCAATTCGGAAAAAGCCGGAATAAACACTTCCTTGATGATTTGTAAATCCCTGAAATACCCTGAAGGAAGATTATTCGTAATTAATATGATTTGTTGCGGTACCGATTGGATTTTATTGCATTTTGCGCGGGTAAGTTCGAATACATCCGGGTTCTTTTTATGAGGCATGATGCTCGATCCGGTGGTGAATTCATCCGGTAGTCTGATAAAGCCAAAATTCTGAGAATTATACAGGCAAGCGTCAAAAGCTAATTTTGCAAGGGTAGCAGCAATGGAAGCTATCGAATTAGCAACCGTCCTTTCCATTTTACCGCGCCCCATCTGAGCATAGACAACATTGTAATTCATGCTGTCGAAGCCCAATAATTCTGTTGTCATCCGACGGTTCAGCGGGAAAGAAGAGCCGTAACCGGCAGCAGAACCCAACGGATTCCGGTTCGTGATTTTCCAGGCCGACAACAGCAACTGCAAATCATCAGCTAAACTCTCGGCATATGCTCCAAACCACAACCCAAAAGAAGAAGGCATGGCTATTTGCAGGTGAGTATATCCGGGCAGAAGGACATGTTTGTAGCGATTGCTCTGTTCAATTAACGTTTCTATCAGGCTGTCCACCATTTTAACAATCTCCATCAGTTCAGCCCGGGTAAAAAGTTTCAGGTCAACGAGTACCTGATCGTTACGCGAACGGCCGCTATGAATCTTCTTGCCTACATCCCCGAGTTCGCGAGTCAGCAACAACTCAACCTGAGAATGTACATCTTCTACGTCATCTTCAATGATAAAGTCGCCTGCTTTTGCTGTTTGATAAATATTTTTCAGCTCAGAAAGGAGGAGCTTTAACTCATCAGCTTCCAATAAACCTACTGATTCGAGCATGCGGATATGCGCCATTGAGCCGAGTACATCATATTTTGCCAGAAAAAGATCCATCTCACGGTCTTTACCTACGGTAAATTGTTCAATTCGTTTATCTGCCTGAATATTTTTTTCCCAGATTTTTGCTGCCATGATATTTTTTTTATGTAAGCTTGCTGTTGAGTGTTTTTTCGAATAAATCAGCCAGTATATTGACTCCCTGCTCTAATTGCTTGTTTATCATTATTTTTAGTACCGAAGGGAGATTAGCATGCATAACAATCTGCATATGTGTTTCATTTTGGACAATCTCTTTCAGCAGAATATCAGCCATGACATCAATCGGTAAATGTGTTGCTTCAAACCGGATGGATTTGTTCGCCTGCTTCTCAACAATCCTGATACCAATCTCACCAAACTTATTTAATTCAAGCAAGCAGGAATCCGGGTTAAATTCCACAATTTTCAATTTTCCCTTTATTGTTTCATCGTCCTTCAGTTTCCCAAGATTATTCAGGTCGCTGAGTATGCCAAAAACCACTTCTTCCGGTGAAGAAATGGTCTTAATCTCACTTTGATAGGTTGTCATGAGGTATGTTGTTTATTCTTTTCTCCATTCTGATGGATTTATCCGCCATTCTTTCAGGGTTTCGATATCATCTTCAGTGATATAATTAGTTGAGAGTGACTCTGCAAGTACGGCATCGTAATTACACAACGTGATCAGTTTAACTTTTGCTGTTTTAAACTTTTCGATTGCAACCGGTAATCCGTAAGAAAAAATGGCCACCATCCCGAGTACCTCAGATCCATCTTTCCGGATTGCATCAACAGCTTTTAGACTACTTCCTCCTGTTGAAATCAGGTCTTCAATTACCACCACCTTTTGTTTGGGTTTCAAGTCGCCTTCAATCATGTTTTCCAAACCATGATCTTTAGGAGTTGGACGGATGTAAATGAATGGTAATCCAAGCAGGTGGGCAACCAATACTCCCTGGGCAATAGCTCCGGTAGCCACTCCGGCAATCACTTCTACATCTGGAAAATTTTCCTGAATAGTATGGGCAATCTGAAGCATAATGAACGTCCTGGTTTGCGGATAGGAAAGCGTTTTGCGGTTGTCACAATAAATTGGTGATTTCCATCCTGATGCCCAGGTGAAAGGATTATGTGGTTGTAGTTTTACTGCTTTAATTTTAAGTAGTTTTTCGGCTACCTGTTTTTCAATTAGTTTCATTTTGTCGTGAATTATGCGTGTTTGCTATAAAAAAATACAGAAATAAGGATGATTTTGTCTGCAAAATTAACCAAACAATTTTACCCGTGAAAAATAAAATACATTTTTATCATATATTTTAATTTACTTGTAACTTCATCAGATAAGAGGAGGCAAAAAAGCATCTTCGATATGTTCAATTTTAAAATTATCGCCATCAGGCATTACCGAGATGATATCGAACCGCGTTTCTCCTAACCAGTTGTAACGTTTGATGTAACTTCCTGCTGCATTCACCAGGTTCCTGATTTTGCGTAAATCAATGGATTCTTCAGGTGCAAGAAAGGTGTCGGTTGAACGAGTCCTGACCTCAACAATAACCAACCATCCGTCTTTTTCTGCAATAATATCAATTTCTAATCTTCCCGCGTGGTAATTGGTGGTACGAATTTTGTACCCTTTTGCGACCAAATAATCTCGGGCGCGGTTCTCTCCAAGTAAACCAAGTTCATTGTGCTCCGCCATAGTTAAAGTGTTATTTGTATAAGTGCTACAAAAGTAAGGATTTTATTGGTAATTTTTAAAGTTAAGACATTTAATATTACTTTTGTGTAACTTTTTTTAATATGATGGGGAATAAAAAGCAAGAATCAACATTGAATCGTAGCAAACTGCGGACTCATAAACATCTGTTTACTTTAAATGACGCTGAAAATAAAGCGCTTAACAGGTATATAAATCAATATAATGTTTCTAATAAATCCAAGTTTATCAGGGAAACCTTGATGCAGGCAATTCTCCGTAAATTTGAAGAAGATGCACCAACGTTGTTCGATTAAAAAGCTTAGTAAAGAATGGGTATTCATTATCAGAAGATGAAATTAAAGGTTATTGTCGCGATTTTTTCATGTGTGTTTATTTCGGTTCCGGTTTTTCCATTTGCTGAAATTAACCGGGACAGTATCACTGTCACACAGATAAAAAATTTAATTGAAAACTCTTTGAATGTTCATGATAGCGTGATCACGATACCTGAAGAACCTGCAACCAGGATTAATGCTACTGTAACCGAAACGGATTCTTTTGTGAAAAAGGGGGAAAAAGAATATGTTCCAATTGATATTCAGCAAATATTAGCCAATGTCGAACATCATCGCATCAAAAGTCTCCATGTCAACATAAACGACAGATTTCTGGGAACGAATCCTTTTTTTATTGATTTGTTATTTTATGGTTATTCAGCTAATCCTGTTAAGGTTGAAAGTTGTTCTGTTGTTGACTATATTGAGAAAATGAGCGATTCAAAGCTCAAAGGATACAATTTGCCTGAATCGGGTATGTATGCAGCAGAGAAAGTCCTGCAGGAACTGAGAGAGGCGACTGTCAGAAAAATAGCAGCCCATGATCCTTATCTCATTGCATACAAAATAGATAACTTGCCCGATGTATCAGACCTTATTAATTTTCAGTTAAATATCAGGCCAATAGACGAAACTGTCCTGATGACCCGCCATAGATTAAATTATGACCACCAGAGAATGACCCTCGAAAAAATTAAGCGTAACCCCTGGGCAACTAAATCATATGCGATGTTACAATTTTCTCAGAACTATATATCCTCAAACTGGTATCAGGGAGGTAGTGACAATATTTCCATTCTGGGAATTGTGAACGGAAATTTCAATTATGATAATAAGAAAAATATCCAGTGGGACAATTTTGTAGAATGGAGAATGGGCTTTAATTCCGTCGAGGGAGATACCCTCCGGTTTTTAAATACCAACGACGATATTCTCAGGACAACCAGTAAGCTGGGCATCAAGGCAGGTGGTAACTTCTTTTATAGTGCTTCCGTCGATTTTTCTACCCATTTTTTCAATAGTTACAAGGCAGTTAATTCCACGATTATGAAGGCTAAGTTTTTGACGCCAGTGAGATTTAATGTGAATGTCGGGTTAGATTATAAATACAAAAAACTATTATCTTTGATGGTTTCTCCGCTGAGTTATAAGTTTATTTATGCCAACGATACGATTCTTGTAAATCAAAAATCATTTGGGATTCAAACCGGAGATAATATTTTAAGTCAGATCGGTAGTTCTTTCAGGGCACAGTTGTCTTATAGCCCGAGGCGCGATTTACAAATAGATTCAAAATTGTCGTTTTACACCAATTACGAAAAAATTGAGGTCGATTGGGAGATTGTAGGTAATTTCAAGTTTAACCGTTTTCTTTCCACCCGTCTTTCATTGAATCCAAGGTATGATAATACCGTGATAAGCAATGAAAGAGCCAGGATTCAGTTTAAACAGCTGTTAACTTTTGGCCTTTCATACAAATTGCTATAGGTTGCTCAAGAAAACCTGGCATGCCAGCCATTAAAAATAGTTATATTCTCTACTCCGTGTTTTCCTATCATTAGCCTGATTTTATCCGGATCATGCATGCTGTCTAAGGCCGTTTTGGAAAAAAATTTATCAGCATAACAAATAATCTGCTCTTCAATAGAAACAGGGACCATGTTTCTTTTCGGCAGAGGAAGATTATTCTCTAATATTTTCTTCAGAGAGATACCTGTTCCGGTATGTCGTTCGCATACAAGGGCATGTTGTTGCAATCCTTCCTTGCACAATATTTCAGCGCCCAGATAACCATGTTCTATGTATTGATGAATACCCTGACAGAAAATACGGGGAGCATTACACAAGTAAATCCCGATATCGTGGAGCATGGCGGCTTCAGCTATGAAATCAATATTTGCATTTAATTCAGGGTGTTTCATTGCGACTTCCAGGGCTTTGTCCCTGACCTGTTCGCTGTGCTTCACCAGTACATAATATAATTTAGTGCCGGGCATATAGTATTTCTGTATGATTTGATAGGGGTCGAACATGCTTAACAGGGTTGTTGGCTGCAAAGATAATACTTTAGTATAATTATTTAAACAGGCATCAATGTCAATATATATGTTTTGCCTCTTAGAATTTAATTCTTTTCTTTGTGTTTGTATAATTTATTGAGTTTAATATTTTAAATTTGCTCTCTCAAAAAAAATATTTCCCGGTGATTCGTGCAATCATTATTAATGCATTGTTTTTTAATAAAATTAGTGTTGGGAAGCAAAAATAATTCAACAATAAATCATGTATCAGGATTACATACAAGAAGCAACTATTTTGCTGAAAAACATCATCGCCATCCCTTCTTTCAGTAAAGAAGAAAGAAAAGTGGCGGATTTGCTGGAGCGTTATATCGAGTTGCAGGGTTATGCTGTGTCTCGCAAGGATAATAACATCTGGCTGATGAGTCCGGGTTTTGATCCTGAACGACCGACCCTGTTGTTGTGTTCGCATGTTGATACAGTTAAACCGGTTGCAGGGTGGACACATGATCCTTTTTTGCCGGTGGTGGAAAATGGTAAATTGTTTGGTTTGGGCAGCAATGATGCCGGAGCTTCTGTTGTGACTTTGTTACAGGTTTTTTTTATTTTATCACAAAAGAAACAAAGTTATAACCTGATTTATGCTGCGGTCGCCGAGGAAGAAATTTCCGGAGAAAAAGGGATCAGTAGTTTGTTGCAGGAACTTCCGCATATCGACTTTGCGATTGTCGGTGAGCCGACCGGTATGCACCTGGCTGTTGCTGAAAAAGGACTGATGGTGCTGGATTGTGTAGCGTATGGAAAATCAGGTCATGCCGCCCGCTATGAAGGAGATAACGCCATCTATAAAGCTTTAGAAGATATAAGCTGGTTCAAAGAATTTATTTTCCCTGAACAAACAGAATTCCTGGGTCCGGTAAAAATGACTGTAACCCAGATTAGTGCTGGCACACAGCATAATGTGGTGCCAGACCAGTGTTCGTTTGTGGTGGATGTTCGTTCCAATGAAATGTACAGTAATCAGGAATTGCTCGAAATCATCACGCAAAAGGTAAATTGCACGGTTACCGCTCGTTCAACCCGTCTCAGCTCGACCGCTACACCGCTTGATCATCCCATCGTCGAACGGGGGAAAGCCCTGGGTCGTAAATTGTTTGGTTCGCCTACTTTGTCCGATCAGGCGCTTCTGCTTTTTCCTAGTGTAAAAATCGGTCCGGGCGATTCATCCCGCTCCCATACTGCTAACGAATATGTATTGCTGAAGGAAATTGAGGAGGCAATAGAGGTGTATGTTGGAATGCTGGATGGCATTGAGGTTTAAAAAACTCCCCCGAACTTCACAGCGCGGGGGAGACACAAATCATATATACCGCTAAAAAAAACTAATAGATCTTATTTGGTTGAAAAGTCGAATGCTTCCTCACCATGTTGTGTGAGGTCGAGACCTTGTGCTTCCTGTTCGGGAGTTACACGCATCGGCAGGAAGTAGTTGGTAAATTTATACAGCAGATAAGAACCTCCGAATGTGAATGCGCCGACAATCAGCAATGCAAGCAGATATAGGAAGAATTGTCCCACATTGCCATGAATCAGTCCAACACCTTCTCCTCCGTTTACGGCAAATACACCGGTCAGAATCATCCCTACGATACCGCCCAGACCATGGCAGGGGAACACATCCAATGTGTCATCGATTTTGGTTTTCGATTTCAGTTGAACGGCGGTATAACTTGCCAGTGAAGCGATAAAACCAAAGAATACACTTTGTCCGACCGTTACAAACCCGGCTGCCGGGGTGATGGCTACCAAACCTACCACCGCACCTATGGCAGCACCTACGGCAGAGCGTTTTTTACCCATGGCACCGTCGGCAAGTAACCAGGTAAGCATGGCTGTTGCAGATGAAATGTTCGTGTTTACGAAGGCTCTTACAGCCAGATCATCAGCAGCTAAAGAAGACCCCGCGTTGAAACCGAACCAACCGAACCACAGCAAACCGGTTCCCAATAAAATATAGGGGATATTGGTCGGACGTGCATCACCGTTGATACCCTTTCTTTTACCCAGAAAGATAGCACCACCCAGGGCTGCAAAACCCGCTGAGATGTGTACTACAGTTCCACCTGCAAAGTCAAGGATGCCCCATTTATGCAGAAATCCTTCCGGATGCCAGGTCCAGTGCGCCAGCGGGGCATATATAAGTAAGGAAAACAAAATCAGAAACATCATCAGTGAAGTAAAACGAACCCGTTCAGCCAAACCGCCTGTGATAAGTGCCGGGGTGATGATGGCAAACTTAAGCTGAAACATGGCGAACAGGGCAAAAGGAATGGTCGGACCGAAATCCGGGTGAGGAGTTAAGCCCACATTTTTAAAGAACATAAAAGTAGTCGGATTACCAATAAAACCACCCAGACTATCGCCAAATGCCATGCTGAATCCAACCACGATCCAAAGAACACTGATTATTCCCAGCGCGATAAAACTTTGTAAAAGCGTGGATACTAAATTTTTGTATCTGACCATCCCTCCGTAGAAAAATGCCAGCCCGGGTGTCATAAGCAATACCAGCGCTGATGCCATCAGCAACCAGGATGTGTCGGCATGATTGATTTCAAGCGATTCCATACCTTCAGGTAACAAGGTGTCATAACTAACCGGAATTAAAGAGATTAAGGCTACGATGGCTAAGAGTAAAAATGGAATCCGGTACTTCCATGCAACTTTTTGTTGTTTCATTGTTTAAAGTTTGAATTTATAAGTATGAATTATTTAAATCATAATTGATGGCAGAATGATGTAATTATGGTGTAAAAATAATCAAAAAGACGCATTTTTATTTTAATTGTTGTCATATATTTTTAAAATGTGATTTATATATTTCAATGTGTAATTGATTGTATTTGGTTTGTTTGCAATATGATAGTTTATGCTTATTTTTCCTGACAGATGATAATTTTGAGTTAAGTCAACCATAGATTTTCTATTCCCGTCGCTATTTTGTATTTTTGCAACAAATAGAATCCACATGTCAATTCAGCTAAACGGACTTTCGAAAAAAATTGACAACCAGCTTGTCCTGAATAATATCCAGCTTGAAGTTGGGGCAGGAGAGGTGGTTGGTTTTTTGGGACCAAATGGGGCGGGTAAAACGACTACCATGCGGATACTCACGGGTAGTCTGCCTTATGAAACCGGTTCGGTTTGTGTCTGCGGGTTGGAAGTCAGGAAAAATAGATTGGAAACCGGGGCGATGATTGGATATTTGCCCGAAAACAACCCGCTTTACCCGGATATGTATGTGAGGGAGTATCTGGATTTTGTGGCGCAAACCTACCGGATTAAATCCGGCAGAAAGGAACTGATTGAAGAGCTGATAGAACGGGTTGGTTTGCAGTCTGAAGCCCATAAAAAGATCGGTCAGTTATCGAAGGGTTACAAGCAACGGGTAGGATTAGCTCAGGCGCTGTTGCCGGATCCTAAGGTGTTGATTCTCGACGAACCGACAACCGGGTTAGACCCGAATCAATTGGAGGAAATCCGGCAATTGATCCGGGAGATTGGAAAAAACAAAACGGTGATACTAAGTACGCATATCCTGCAGGAAGTAAAAGCAATTTGTAACCGGGTATTAATCATCAATAAAGGAGAAATTGTTGCAGATTATCCTGATATTTTGAAAATAAACCTTGCAGACAAAAAAGAACGGCAATTTGAGGTAGAGTTCTTGAATGAGATTGATGTGTCTGAACTTCAGCGAATCAGTCAGATAACTGTCGTGTCTGAAATAGGAAAGAATAATTTTGTTTTATCTGCTGACGGGGATATTGCTGAGCCTGTTTTTGATTTTGCTGTACAGTCGAATAACAAAATTCTGAAGTTGAAAGAAGTCGAGGGAAGTATGGAAGAAGTGTTCAGAAAACTGACGCGATAGGTAATTGGTGTTTCTGTGATCCCCTAGGTCGTTGACCTACGGTTATGAAAGTTAAATCCTTTCAGGACAA
>JAQVNN010000018.1:27376-28968 GCA_028703105.1 Paludibacter sp.
ATCCCCTAGGTCGTTGACCTACGGTTATGAAAGTTAAATCCTTTCAGGACAATATTCAGCTTGAAAAGTCAGGGTTTAAAAAATGAAAGTCTGTGATAACGAGAAGAACAAGAGTTTATGGAAAAACAGTTTGACATAAGAAACAACCGCAACGAGGAGAAGGAGTTTGAAAACTCCCTCCGACCATTGACGTTTTCTGATTTCAGAGGACAAAGCAAGATTGTGGATAACCTGAAGATTTTCGTTCAGGCAGCCCGGATGCGTACGGAATCGCTGGACCATGTGTTGTTGCACGGTCCCCCGGGACTTGGAAAAACGACCTTGTCGAACATCATCGCCAACGAGCTGAATGTCGGGTTTAAAATAACCTCCGGACCGGTGCTTGATAAGCCCGGTGATCTGGCGGGATTGTTAACAAGCCTGGAAACCAACGACGTGCTTTTTATTGACGAAATACACCGGCTCAGTCCGATTGTAGAGGAGTACCTGTACTCGGCTATGGAAGATTACCGCATTGATATCATGATTGATAAAGGTCCGTCTGCCCGCTCTATTCAACTCGAATTAAACCCATTTACGCTGATTGGTGCAACTACCCGGAGTGGCTTGCTGACAGCTCCCTTGCGTGCTCGTTTCGGTATCAATTGTCATTTTGAGTACTACGATATCGATGTGATTACCCACATCATCAAACGTTCAGCAGGTTTGTTACAAGTGCCTATTAAAGAAAACGCTGCCCGCGAAATCGGAGGCAGAAGTCGTGGTACGCCCCGTATTGCCAATGCCCTGTTGCGTCGCGTACGGGATTTCGCACAGGTGAAAGGTTCAGGACAAATTGACCTGGAAATTGCCCGGTATTCCTTAGAAGCACTAAATATCGATAAATATGGATTAGATGAAATTGATAATAAGATTCTTACCACCATCATCGATAAATTCAGCGGCGGACCGGTAGGTTTGAATACTATTGCAACTGCCCTGGGAGAAGATCCGGGGACTTTAGAAGAAGTCTATGAACCTTTCCTCATCAAAGAAGGTTTTATGAAACGAACACCCCGGGGAAGGGAAGTCACAGAGCTGGCATATAAACATTTAGGGAAAATTAAATTCGGAGAAACAGGAACATTGTTTTAAAATCCTATGGAACATACATTATACATATACAACACACTTACACGGAAGAAAGAGCAGTTTATCCCCATTCACGAACCCAATGTAGGACTCTATGTCTGCGGCCCGACTGTTTATGGCGATCCCCATTTGGGACATGCCCGTCCGGCTATCACCTTCGATATTCTTTTCAGGTATCTGAAGCATTTGGGATATAAAGTAAGGTATGTCAGAAATATCACGGATGTCGGTCACCTCGAGAACGATGCAGATGAAGGAGAAGATAAAATTGCCAAAAAAGCCCGGCTCGACCAGTTGGAACCGATGGAAGTCGTGCAGTATTATCTGAATCGCTATCACAAAGCAATGGAAGCCCTGAACGTATTGCCTCCCAGCATCGAACCGCATGCATCGGGACATATCATGGAGCAGATTGAATTTACACAGAAGATTCTGGATGCAGGCTATGCTTATGAAAGCGA
>JAQVNN010000019.1 GCA_028703105.1 Paludibacter sp.
GGGGAAAGCATGGCTTCTTTAGCTTCAGCTTCGGTTTCAAATGCTTTGTATTTAGCACCGGCATATCCGTGTATCTGTTGCTTGCACTCCTCCCACGACTTGTATATCCCGGGTTCTTTACCATCCCATACCACGAAAAATTTATTTTTGGATTTTGCCATAATTATTGTACTTTTGCATCACTTTTTTAAAGTTGGCCCTGTAGTTCAATGGATAGAACGGAAGTTTCCTAAACTTTAAATTCGAGTTCGATTCTCGGCGGGGCTACAAAATCAAACCGTCTTTCATTTCTATCACCCTATCTGACAAAGTCGCCAGTTCTTTGTCGTGTGTTACAATTACAATAGTCAGCCCGAATTTTTCCCTTAAATCGAACAGTAATTTATGCAGCTCTTCTTTGTTCTTGGTGTCTAAACTTCCGGATGGCTCGTCTGCTAAAATAATTTTGGGATTGTTAATCAGAGCACGTGCAACCGCAACGCGCTGTTTTTCTCCACCCGAAAGTTCTGACGGTTTATGTTCGAGACGGTCACTTAATTGCAGGTAATTCAACAATTCTTCGGCTTTTAGCTTAGCTCTTTTGGTGTCTTGATTGGCAATCAACGCCGGTATCATCACATTCTCGAGTGCTGTAAACTCCGGTAATAACTGATGAAATTGAAAGATAAACCCGATTTGCCGGTTTCTGAAAGCAGCCTGTTGTTGTTCGTTCATCCGACCGACATCCTTTCCGTCAACTTGCACGATACCCTGATTGGGTTTATCAAGTGTTCCGAGAATTTGCAATAAAGTTGTTTTACCTGCACCACTTGGACCGACAATTGAAACAATTTCGCCAGCTTTTACGTTTAAATTGACACCTTTCAGTACTTCAAGCTCATCAAAGCTCTTGTGGATATTGGTTGCTTTTATCATATTAAATGAATTATTGGTCACAAAGTTAACCATAAATGCAGAAATTATATCTATAAAAAGTTATTTTTGCATCTAATTTAGTTTAATTTTCATGCGCGAATTGAATGTTTTCGGGAAAGTCGAATTTATAAGAAGCAACCGTGCCCGCCGCATCACGGTTAAAATTTTGTCTGATGGACTGCGGGTAAGTCTGCCATATCGTAGCAGCGAGACCGAAGCAACCCGTTTTATCCTGAACAATCAGAACGTGATTTTATCAAAACAGGCGCGTATCCGGACTAAGCGTATCAACACCCTCGTCACTATTGAAAAAGAAATCAGCACACGAACATTTACAATCAAAGCTAAATATACTAATCGGTCAGATGTTTTTTTTAGTCTGAAAGAAGGAGTTTTATGGATAGAAGTTCCCGAAGAAGCCAATATTAATTCTCCTCAGGTACAGAATGCATGCTGGAACGGTATCAATTACTTTCTGAAAAAAGAAGCTAAAAGAATCCTCCCCAATCAGGTAAAAGCACTTGCAGATCAATACGGGTTTAAATATTCAAGTGTTAAAATTCAATCCAGTAAAACACGCTGGGGTAGTTGCTCCAAAACGCAAAACATCAATTTGTCGTTTTACCTGATGTTATTACCTTCGCATTTAGCTGACTATGTGATTCTCCACGAACTATGTCATACCCGGGAAATGAATCACGGTGAACGTTTCTGGAAATTGATGGATGAGGTAACCGGAGGAAAAACAAAGAAATTACGGGCAGAGATGAAACGGTTTTCGATGCCTTAATATGCGGGAAACTGAGGACGGAGAGGGGAAAACAAGTTGCTAATAACGAATGGTCAAATTTGTTTGAATTATTTAGCCGGGGTATAAAAAGCAAGAAGGGCTGTCATCACGACAACCCAATCTTTTTTTGTTAACCTTAAATCTAATACTATGAAAAAATCACGATGCAAAGATAAGGCGTTTGAACTAATCCCGCAAATAATATTGTCAAAAAAAGTGTTTTATAACATAAATTTAACACTTTTCAGGGATTATTTTCAATTCAGGGGGTCAAACTAATAGTTTTTTGATGTTTGATAACACAATCAAAGTACAATATTTTTTAGTTATAGAAAGTTTCTCATTTGTTTTCTTGGCAAAACAGGATTATTAAGTTAATTTTGTGTGTCTTTGATTCTTAATGAAAATTCTAAGAAAAAACAAATAAACATTAACTTGTCGATGAATTACACCAGTCCATTTACTATCCTCAATCCAAATGAACGTTGGGCTCCTTCTCAATCGCAAATTGATGCTTTTTCAAATGCATACGAGAAGCTTTTACCTCCTTTGGTTTACAAAATCAGACTTGCAGTAACAAAATGGAGAGATGATGATTATGCCGGAGCCTCGAACACCAGTAAATCATTGCTTAATTTCTGGTTTAATTCAGAACATCTTGTTAATCAAAATTCTTTTCGATTCTTTTTTTCTCAGAGAGAAGCGATTGAAACAATTATTTACCTATATGAAGTTGCCAAAGCAAAAGATAAATATGAACTGATGCGATTTGACTCGTCAGAAAGGATTAGTTCAGGTATGTTCGACGAAACATGGATCAGGTATGTTGTGAAAATGGCTACAGGGGCAGGCAAAACGAAAGTAATGGGTCTGGTATTGGTATGGTCATACTTTCACAAATTATATGAAACAGGGAGCAATTTATCCAACAATTTTTTGGTTATTGCCCCCAACATAATCGTTTTAAACAGGTTAAGAAAAGATTTCGATGGTCTCAACATGTTTTTCGAGGAACCTTTTCTTCCGGATAATGGATTTGATGATAAAGACTGGAGGAATGATTTTCAGTTGACATTACACATTCAGGATGATTTGAAAACCATCACAAAATCAGGTAATATCTTTCTGACAAATATTCACCGTGTCTTTTTTAATGAAGAACCTGAAGAGTCGTTTGAAACAACTTTCTTAGGCGCTAAACCTAAACCGGATGCTGATACTTCACGCGGATTGGATTTAGGTAAAATTCTGCGAAGCGATAAAATTAAGGACTTAGTAATTCTCAACGACGAAGCACATCATATTCATGATAAATCATTGGCCTGGTTCCAGAGCATTGAAGATATTAGTAATAAGCTGAAACTGAAGAACGGTACAGGTATCAGCTTACAAACCGATTTTTCGGCGACTCCAAAACATAATAACGGAGCTATCTTTGTTCAGACTATTTGTGATTATCCATTGGTTGAAGCTATCAAACAAAACGTAGTTAAATCGCCGGTTTTACCGGATTCAGCTTCACGGGCTAAAATTAAAGAAAAGGAAAGCTCAGATTTTATTGAACGTTACCGAGATTATATTCACCTGGGATATTTAGAGTGGGAGCAACAATACGAGGAACTTAAAAATCTCAAAACACCGATATTGTTTGTGATGACCATGAATACAAAGGAAGCTGATCAGGCCGCTGCTTTTCTGGAAGCAAATTATCCGCTCATGAAAAACGCGGTGTTAACCATTCACACCAATAATTCAGGTGATATTAAAGAGGGTACAAGTAAAAAAGATAAAGAAGAACTAGATAAACTTCGCAAAGCTGCAGATGACATCGATAAAAATCAGTCACCCTACAAAGCGGTGGTTTCTGTTTTAATGTTGCGTGAAGGATGGGATGTTAAAAATGTTACCACCATTGTCGGATTACGACCTTTTGGCGCCGACTCCAAGATTTTACCTGAACAAACCATTGGTCGGGGCTTGAGAAAGATATTTAGTTTAGATCAACCGGAACAGTTGGTCGTGGTGGGTACACCTGCATTTTTAGAATTTGTGGAAAGCTTGAAAACGGAAGGCGTTGAGTTCCAATATAGTCCTATGGGTAAAGGATCGAAGGGTAAATCGCCGGTTATCATCGAAGTTGACAAAGATAATCCTGCAAAAGATTTAGATGCGTTGGATATTCCCATTCCACAGATGACTCCGCGCATATATCGCGAATATAAAAATCTTGATTTGATTGATGTCTCCACTTTCAACAACTACAAAATTCCTTTCAGAACATTCAACGACAATGAACTAAAAGAAATTGTATTTACCGACATTGATGGGGAATTTTCACATAAGACTGTATTCAAAAACACTGTTTCAGATTATCGGCATGTAATTGGCTTTTTCACGGCCGCCATCCTTAAAGAATCACGGCTGGTTAGCGGATTTAATATTTTGTATCCCAAGGTTGAAAGTTTTATCAAATATTGCCTGTTTGCTAAAATTGGAGGAATTCCGCTTGAAGTGTCTCTTTCTGATCCTCAAACAATCCGAAATCTTTCGGAAGCTCATCCAAAAGAAATCCTGAAAACTGCTTTCAAAAATGCCATTGATGAATTAACTGTTACCGATAAAGGTTCCGCAGAAGTTAAAAATTATATTTCGCTGAAAGCAAGTAAGCCTAAAGTAGCAGAAAATCAATCTTTTATTATTCCAAAGAAATCCGTTTTTAATAAAATTATCGGCGACAATCCTTTTGAACTGGAATTTGCAGCCTTTCTTGAAAATCAGGCCATTGATGTAATTGCCTTTGCAAAGAATACCATGGGCGATGGTGGCATTAATTTTAAAATGGAATACCAGGCTGAGAATGGCAATATCCGTGAATACTTCCCCGACTTCTTTGTTAAAACATCACCTAACACTTTTTTCATCGTGGAAACCAAAGGAAGGGAAGATTTGGATGATATCCGCAAAATTAAACGGCTTGCTGTTTGGTGTTCTGACATCAACGCCATTCAAAATGATTATATCTATACTCCGGTTTATATCAAACAGGAGAGGTGGGATAAAGTAAAAAACGACCTGAAAAGCTTTAATGATATATGTAAAATTTTTGATGTTCAATGACTAAAAAAGAATTAATAAACAAACTGAATGAGCTCCGAAAGCTTCAAACTGAAACCGAATTAGTTGAATTTAAAGAGGCTCGCAACGGTATCGATTTCAATAGACTCGGAAAGTATTTTTCTGCTTTATCCAATGAAGCCAACCTACATAGGTCTGAATGTGCCTGGTTAATTTTTGGAGTGGAAAATAAACAACATCTGATTACGGGTACTGATTACAGGATGAAACAAGCTGATTTGAATTCGCTGAAAAAGGAAATTGCCGATAAAACAAGTAACCGCATTTCTTTCATAGAAATTCATGAATTGTCGTTGCCTGAAGGAAGGGTGCTGATGTTTCAGATACCTCCGGCTCCTGACGGTATGCCTGTTGCTTTCGAAGGACATTATTATGGTCGGGATAGTGAAAGTCTTGTCCCTCTAAATCCAACAGAATATGAGCGAATTCGCTCGCAAAGAGTTACAAGCGACTGGACAGCGGCGATTGTTGAAGATGCCTGTTTAGACGACTTGGATAAGCAGGCCCTTCAAAAAGCAAGAGTTGAATTTGTTAAACGAAACCCGAAATACAAACAGGAAGAACCAACCTGGAATGATGCCAAATTTCTGGATAAGGCTAAGATTACCATCAGGGGAAAAATTACGAGAACAGCACTTATCCTGCTTGGCAAAGAGGAATCGGAACATCTGCTGGGTTCTTTTGTGAAAATCCGTTGGAATTTGAAAACGGTTGATAATCAGGATAAAGATTATGAAATATTCTCTATCCCACTGTTACTTGCCGTGGATGAGGTTTACAAAAAAATCCGCAACCTGAAATACCGCTATTTGCCCGATGGCACATTGTTCCCGGAAGAGTTTTTACGTTACGACCCTTTCACCATTCGCGAGCCACTGAATAATGCCATCGCGCATCAGGACTTTAGCAAAGGCGGTAGGGTTAACGTAGTGGAGTTTGAAGACGATCATCTTGTTTATTCTAACTGTGGCACTTTTCTGCCCCGTTCGGTGGAAGATGTAGTGCTGAAAGATGTTCCGGAAGAAGTTTATCGGAATCCTTTTCTGGTAGAAGCCATGAAAAATCTGGATATGATTGAAACACAGGGTGGTGGTATCCGTAAAATGTTTAATTTCCAGCGAAAACGCTTTTTCCCCATGCCCGACTTCGACTTTTCCGATGAGAAAGTGAGAGTGACGATTCCTGGTAAAATTTTAAACGAAGATTTTGCCCGCATCCTGATTAATAACCCAGAATTGTCGTTGGAAGATATTTTGTTGCTCGACAAAGTGCAGAAAAAACTACCCATTACCGATGAAGCTTTTCAATATCTGAAGAAAAGGAAATGGATTGAAGGCCGAAAACCCAATCCCTACCTGTCGTCTGATGTGCTCAAGCCGGTGGATAACGATGAATTGAAAGTCAGCTACATGGCCAATAAAAGTTTCGATGATGATTATTTCAAAACAATGATAACCGGGTATCTGAAAAAATTCGGACCGGTGAAACGAAACACCATCGATAATTTGATTATTCCGAAACTCTCTGCTGTGTTAACTGAACAACAAAAAAAGAATAAAGTGACCAATTATTTGAGCGCGTTACGCAGAGAAGGAGTTATCGTGTCGAAACCTGGTTATTACTGGGAATTAGTTTAAACGCTTTTTAAACGCTTTTTAAACGCTTTTTAAACGCTGCACATTATATCTGTCTGTATAACAATTATTTAAAGTAGAGCAACTGTTTTATAATTTAAATGCTTTTACTTAAATTCTAAATGCTTTTTATTGAATAGAAATTATGAACGAACAAGAAAAGAACCATCTCCTAGAACTGATAAAGTCAGGGCGAAAACTTCCGAAGGAATATATCTACAAACTTTTCGCCGACGAAGAGGATGTGTTCCTGTTCTGGAACGGACGCAAAGAGGAGGTAACCAA
Organism: Paludibacter sp.; assembly: GCA_028703105.1. Classification (GTDB taxonomy): domain Bacteria; phylum Bacteroidota; class Bacteroidia; order Bacteroidales; family Paludibacteraceae; genus Paludibacter. The sequence goes on from JAQVNN010000019.1 coordinate 6,760, forward strand.
CATAGCGCTCCCTTTTCACAGCATAGAACATATCGACGAACCCCGCAAGGAAAATAAACAGGAAGGGGATATGTTTGAAATGTTCGACATGCGCGGACGGCAACTGAAGGGCTGGACCAATAAACTGATCTGGGGCGATAACAAGCTGATTCTCTCCTCGCTTGCCAACGGACCGCTGCGCGAAGAAATCGAGAAACAGGGCGGTCTGAAATTAATCTATATCGACCCGCCTTTTGCCGTGGGTGCCGACTTCGGTTTCAATATCGAAATCGGTGGCGAAACCGCCGAAAAAAAACAATCGGTTATCGAAGAAATTGCTTATCGTGATACCTGGGGGAAAGGAATTTCGTCCTACCTCAGCATGATGTATGAACGATTGAAGTTGATGCATGGTTTGCTGGCGGAGGATGGTAGTATTTATGTGCATGTAGATTGGAGGGTAACAGCATATTTGAAATTACTTCTCGATGATGTTTTTGGTAACAATAATTTCAAAAATGAAATATTTTGGAAAAGACAACCAGTAAGAGGAGCAAAAGCAACATCAAAACAGTTTGCTCGTAATGCAGATGCGTTGTTATTCTACTCTAAAGCAGAAAATTATATATGGAACAATGCATATAAGGAATATAGTCAAGATTTTATCAAATCAAAATTTCGATTAGATAAAAATGGAAGATTATATCGAGACTCAGATTTAGGAGATTATTCAGCAGAGTCAATAGAAGAATTTGAAAAGCAAGGGAAAATTTATATCACTTCGAATGGAAAAAAAAGACTAATAAGATATTTGGATGAAGAAAAAGGAGAGGCAGTAAGTGTAATTTGGGATGATATACCAGAAGTTAATTCAATGGCAGAAGAAAGGGTTGGTTACGCAACTCAAAAACCCGAAGCCCTTCTTGAACGCATCATCAAAGCTTCCTCCAACGAAGGAGACTTAATCGCCGACTTTTTTTGCGGTAGTGGCACCACGGTGGCAGTAGCAGAAAAAGTCGGTCGCAAATGGATAACCGCCGATTTAGGTCGTTTCTCCATTCACACCACTCGCAAGCGCATGATAGGCGTACAGCGGGAATTGCAGGAAAATGGCAAAGATTTCAGGGCATTCGAAATACTGAACCTTGGCAAATACGAACGGCAATTTTTCATGGACGATCTCACCAACGGCAAACTCAAGCAAAAAGAGGATGTGTACATCAACCTGATTTTGGAAGCTTACAAAGCCAAAAGAATTGAAGGTCACAGCACCTTGCATGGCACGAAATCCGGTCGGTTTGTGCATATAGGTCCGCTCGATGTACCGGTAACCCAAAGTCGCTTGTTAGAGATTTTCGAAGAATGCCGGCAGAAACTTTATACCCAGGTGGATGTGTTGGGTTTTGAATTCGAAATGGGTTTAACTCCCCAATTTATTCAGGAACTCAAAGACAAGGGCGTTTCCATCACCCTGAAATATACTCCGAAAGACGTGTTCGACAAACGGGCGGTGGATAAAGGGCAGGCACGATTCTACGATGTAGCCTATTTAGATGCCAAAGTAACTAAAAAGCCATTGCCCATGGATGCCACCGGAGTAAGCATTGAACTCACCAATTTCGTGACCCATTACACCCAGGATGATGTCGAAGAATTGCAACTTTCGATGCGTGCCAGCAACAAAGTAGTGATCGAGGATGGTCAAATCATCAAAATCGAAAAAGACAAAAACGGCATCATCACCCGCACCCTGTTAACCGAAAACTGGTACGACTGGATTGATTACTGGGCTATTGACTTCAACTACGAAGACAAAAAAGAAATCATCAAAATAAAGAACGAATCGGGCGAAACGGAAGAACGCTGGACAGGCAATTACCTCTTCGAAAACGAATGGCAGAGCTTCCGCACCCGCAAAAACCCAACCCTCGAATTCACCAGCGTAGCCCATCAATACCCTAAACCCGGGAAATATAAAGTAATGGTGAAGGTAGTGGATATTTTGGGGATTGATACGAGTATGATTGTGGAGGTGGTGGTGTAAAAACATGTAAAACTTATAACCTGTAAAAGATGAAGTTAGAAAAATTTAAAGACCTGATTCAGTCGTGTAATATCAATTTTTTAATAGGTTCAGGCGCTTCGAGACCCTATTTGTCAACACTGGAAAAGATTGAGACTTTGCTCACTGAAGTAAATAAACAAAACCCTGCAAAGAAAAAATTGATTCAGGCTTCATTGTATAGTGCGTATTGCAAGCAAGTTATTTTCCCGAATTTAAAATCTCAGATTGATAATTATAAGGGAAGTAACATGGTAAAACACATTCAGTACTCTGATGTTTTAAAAAATTATTGCAATTTGCTTCGAACAATTAACAAAATAGTATTATTACGACACAATAACCTCCTAACCAAACAAATAAATCTTTTCACAACCAATATTGATGTTTTTCTTGAAAAAGCACTTGAAGAAAGTGGTTTGGAATTCAACGATGGTTTTAAAGGAAAAATAAACCCCGTATTTGATTTGAGTAATTTTCAGAAATCCTATTCAAAAACAAGTTCACAATACGATAATGTCTCGGAGATTCCGGTTTTCAATTTACTAAAGTTACATGGGTCAATAAATTGGGAGTTGAATAATGATGACCAAATAACTTATTCTCCCTTGCTTGGGCAAGTTGATAAAGTAATGACTGAATTAGACATAATTCCATCAAAATATCTGCTTGAAATCACCAATGATAGTAAATATACCGGCTTAGTTGATGAAGCAGATAAGATTGAAAATGAATTTGATTTTACAAAGTTCTTATCACAATACAACAAATTGCTTATTGTAAACCCCACCAAGGAGAAATTTCAACGGACACTTTTCGACGAGTATTTCTACGAAATGATGCGTATCTATGCCAATGCACTGGAAAAACAGAATTCAATTCTTTTTGTGATGGGATTCTCATTTGCCGATGAACATATTAAGCACATAACCCTGAGAGCAGCAAACTCAAATCCAACCTTACAAATCATCGTTTTTGCTTACAAAAAGGATGATGTTGAAAAAATCAAAGTTGAAATAGGTTCTTTTAGAAACAACAACATCAGCATTATTGATGCTGAGGAATTTGTAAAGTCAAACGAAACGGATAATGATAAAATAGCTGACAGACTCAAAAACTTCGATTGTCAATCAATTGAAAAAGAGGTGTTTTCTAAAATTAAGGAATTAATCGGAGCTAAGCAGAAGTAACTATGAATATCGAATCTGATTATACTCAAGCAATATCGCAGAAAAATTCCATCTTCAAAATCGGGAATGTTTTTTCTGTTGAGGGGCTTATTGTGAAGATAAAAGTTGATAAGCAAAAGAACTCATCACACCTGCTTTACAAGGGTGACTTAATCAAGAATGTTTCAGTTGGAGGTTATATTAAAATTGTAAAAGGATTTATTTCGATTATAGCAAAAGTATCCGGTGAGTATATCAAAGAAGAAAAACGTTACAACCCTGAGTACAAAAAGGAAGAAGATAAGATTGACCGCATCCTGATTGTTCAGTTGCTTGGATATATTGAAAATTCTAAATTTGAAAAGGGGATAAAAGAATTACCGCTTATCGACAACCTCTGCTTTTTACTTGATAAGAACGAATTTTCAACTGTTCACGATTTTGTCAGCAAGAAAGATCATCCAATCAAGATTGGAACCCTGGCTTTGGAAAAAGGCCAGGATATCAATATCGGAGTTAATAGCCTGTTTGCCAGTCACATTGGTATTTTCGGAAATACCGGAAGTGGTAAATCATATACATTAGCGCATTTATACCGGAAACTGTTTTTGGAGTTTGATTTTAATGGAGAGTATAATACTGAAAATTGTATCATTTCTGATAAAACAGTCTATAATATTTCGACAAGAGATCAAGAAGGAGGCGATCTGATTCCATTTTCTGAAAATGATTTCTTAAATATTGAAATCTTTTCGATAATGGCCAATGCTACAGAAAAGACTCAGGAGCCTTTTCTTAATAGAACAATAAAACAATATAAAAACATTTCTGAGAAGGAGAATCCCATAGCTTACTTTAAAAAAGTATTAGAAAATAAGCTTTACGATATCTTATGCATGAAAGATTCTGTGAAATCAGTTCTTTTATTGGACTATTTTAAAGCAATTTTTAATAAGCAATTAGATGCATCATTGACAGATGATATTGAATTTCATTCTAATGAAAATCGAGGATGGAAAATAAAAAATGAATCTACTAAATATTTCTCATCTAACAGGAACTTTTTGACTTCAATTAAATTATACTCTGAAATTGAGACTTTTGTTTTTCCCGAGAATTTTATACAAAAAATTATTGCATTTCTGTATTTACAGTTAGTTATTGATGTATTAGATAACAGAGCACAAAATGAACACATTGCTCCGGCTATAAGTAAACTTAAGAGTTTTCAGAATGACTTTGAAAAAGTTTTTGACATAAAATCAGAATTAGACTTCTGGAATAAGAAGAACTTTGCCGTTATTAATTTGGATAAAACAAATCTCAAAATAAAAAAAATAATTCCACTTTTATTATCCCATAAATTATATTCTGAACACAAGAATAAAAAAGAAGAAGTACCAAAAGAATCTCTGAACATCATTGTAGACGAAGCGCATAACATCCTCTCTTATTCCTCCCAACGTGAAAGCGAAACCTGGAAAGACTATCGTTTAGAAACATTCGAAGAAATAATCAAAGAAGGACGTAAATTTGGGGTGTTTTTAACCATTGCCAGTCAGCGCCCGTCAGATATTTCACCCACAATATTATCACAGCTTCACAATTATTTCATTCACAGACTAATAAATGAAAAGGACTTAGAATCTGTCGGAAGAACAATTTCATATTTAGATAAAGTCTCACAGGACGCTTTATCAATACTACCAACTGGAGCTTGTGTGTTTGCAGGTTTATCCGCTCAGATTCCGGTGATTATTCAAATTGATGAGTTTTTAGAGAAGAAGCACGAGCCAAATAATAAAACAATAAACTTATTAGAAAACTGGTTTGGAGGTGTTGTAACTGCTGAAAATGAAAGAGAAAATGAAGATCTCTCAATTAATGGTACTTGTATAAAGGAAAATACTGGTTTGCCTTTTTAATTTTTCACCTTTAAATAAACGTTAAAAAAACACAACATATATATCAAGTATAATAGGTTATCTATTGTAAAATTACACATATAAACCATCCACTTTCTCCCGATTTTTTTGTAATTTTGCTGCCTGTTAAAATAATTAATATGAAAGAGTTTAATCGTACTACAGTTACATCTGCCCTTCCTTATGCCAATGGTCCGGTACATATTGGTCACCTGGCCGGAGTATATGTGCCTGCCGATATTTATGTTCGTTATCTTCGCCTAAAAGGTGAAGAGGTTTTGTTTGTGGGAGGTTCAGATGAACATGGCGTGCCCATCACCATCAAAGCAAAAAAAGAAGGAGTAACGCCACAGGATATTGTTAACCGTTATCATACTATCATCAAGAAATCTTTCGAAGATTTCGGGATTTCGTTCGATGTGTATTCCCGGACTACTTCGCCAACGCATAAAGAACTTGCCTCGGATATTTTTAAAACAATATACGAAAAAGGCGGTTTTATCGAACAAAGTTCGGAACAGTATTATGATGAGAAAGTGCAACAGTTTCTGGCTGATCGCTACATCACCGGTAAATGCCCGCACTGCGGCAACGAAAATGCATACGGCGATCAGTGCGAATCCTGCGGAACTTCACTAAACCCTACCGATCTTATCAACCCGAAATCGGCCATCAGCGGGAGTGTGCCTGTCATGCGTGAAACAAAACACTGGTATTTACCGCTCGATCAGCATGAAGCCTGGTTGCGCAAATGGATATTAGAAGATCATAAAGAATGGAAACCCAATGTGTATGGTCAGTGCAAAAGCTGGCTCGATATGGGTTTGCAACCCCGAGCAGTGAGTCGCGACCTTGACTGGGGAATTCCGGTACCTGTGGAAGGTGCGGAAGGAAAAGTGTTGTACGTGTGGTTCGATGCGCCGATTGGCTATATTTCAAACACGAAAGAATTATTGCCGGATAGTTGGGAAAAATGGTGGAAAGCAGAGGATACCCGCTTGTTACACTTCATTGGCAAAGATAATATCGTATTTCACTGCATCGTGTTTCCTGCTATGTTGAAAGCCGAAGGTAGCTACATCCTGCCGGAGAATGTCCCTGCAAATGAGTTTCTGAATCTGGAAGGAGATAAAATTTCAACTTCCCGCAACTGGGCGGTTTGGCTGCATGAATATCTCGAAGATTTTCCGGGCAAGCAGGATGTGTTGCGCTATGTGCTGACAGCTAATGCTCCCGAAACCAAGGACAATGATTTTACATGGAAAGATTTTCAGGCCAGAAATAACAGTGAATTGGTGGCTATTTACGGTAACTTCATCAACAGGGCATTGGTACTTACACATAAGTTTTTTGATGGGAAAGTGCCGGCGTTGGGTGAACTTACCGATTATGATAAGCAAACGCTAGAAGAATTCGTACACGTAAAAACGGATGTGGAGAAATTATTGGATAATTTCCGCTTCCGGGATGCACAAAAAGAAGCAATGAATTTGGCACGCATTGGGAATAAATATCTAGCTGATACAGAGCCTTGGAAAGTTGCCAAAACCGATATGGAGCGTGTGGCAACCATCATGCATTTGAGTTTACAGATTGCAGCTAATTTGGCCATTGCTTTTGAGCCATTCCTCCCATTTTCATCAGAAAAACTACGCTGTATGCTGAATTTGAATTCTTTCGACTGGAAACAATTGGGTCACACCAATTTGTTGAAAACCGGAGATCAATTGGGTACACCTGAATTGCTGTTCGAAAAAATCGAAGATATTACCATCGAAGTTCAGGTACAAAAACTACTCGATACGAAAAAAGCCAATGAAGCTGCTGCCTGGAAAGCAAATTCTGTAAAACCCAACATCAGTTTTGAAGATTTTCAAAAAATTGATATTCGTGTAGGTACTGTGCTGGATTGTCAGAAAGTACCCAAAGCAGATAAATTATTACAGTTCAGAATTGCTGATGGTATTGAAGAACGTACTATCCTATCCGGTATAGCTGCATATTATCCTAATCCCGAAGAACTTATCGGGGCACAAGTGTGCTTCATTGCCAATTTCGAACCACGTAAGTTACGGGGCATTTTCAGTGAGGGTATGATTTTATCAGCCGAAGATGCTGATGGCAAACTGGTGTTGATTCAGCCGAAATCAACAGTCTCAAACGGAGCGGAAGTAAAGTAGAAAACAGAATTAATTCTCACTGAATACAGACAGAATCATAATTCAGTGTCATCTTTATTATTCACGTAAAAATCTAACATTATGAACCTGCTTGAACAACTAAAATCTTTCACCAAAGTCGTAGCGGATACAGGTGATTTTGAATCAATGATCGCCTATCAACCGATTGATGCAACGACTAATCCCTCACTGATTTACGCTGCCTCGCAAGATTCGAAGTACAAATTGCTTACTGAGGACGCCATTCAGTATGCAAGAAGTATTTCCCCAAATAAGTCGGAACAATTGACAAAAGCGCTGGATAAACTGGCTGTGAATTTTGGATTGAAAATCCTTGAAATTGTCCCGGGCAGGGTATCGACTGAAGTGGATGCGCGCTTGTCGTTCGATAAAGAAGCAACCATAACCAAAGCCCGTGAATTAATCTCACTCTATGAAAGCAACGGAATCTCCCGCGAACGAATTTTGATTAAAATTGCCTCTACCTGGGAAGGTATTCAGGCTGCTGAAATACTTGAAAAGGAAGGTATTCATTGTAACCTGACACTTTTGTTCTCTATGGTACAAGCTGTTCAATGTGCATTATCCAACGTAACACTCATTTCACCCTTTGTTGGAAGAATTCTCGATTGGTACAAAAAAGATCGTGGCGTAAACGACATTTCTGCGACAGAAGACCCCGGGGTGTTGTCGGTTACAGATATCTACAATTATTATAAAAAGTTCGGATACAAAACCATTGTCATGGGAGCCAGCTTCCGCAACACTAACGAAATTATTGAACTTGCCGGATGCGATGCACTCACCATATCACCCGCTCTGCTGAAATCATTAGAAAATAAGGAAGGACTTTTGAAGAAAAAGCTTGATCCTGTAAAAGCACAGCAAATGGACATCAAGCCCATTCAGATGGATGAAAAAACATTTCGCTGGATGCTGAATGAAGATGCCATGGCAACGGAGAAACTGGCCGAAGGAATACGCAAATTTACAGAAGATCTGATTAAGCTGGAGAAACATATCTCATTATTATTGTAATTAGACTATGTAGTCATCTCTCCAAAGTTACGTTACTCAGGAGATTGAAAATCGAACCTACGGAACAAGGTCTGCAGGATTTTCTTTCCCTGAAAAAACAATAATATGCTTTAATAGATTTATTAGAGCAAAACACTTGAAAATTAAAAGCATAAGAGCATGGAGAATTTAAACTACGGCGTGATAGGCAATTGCAGAACAGCTGCATTGATTTCAAGAGGAGGAAGCATCGACTGGTGTTGTTTCCCTGATTTCGATTCTCCTTCGGTATTTGCAAAAATATTGGATCAAAAGAAAGGCGGACATTTTGGATTTAAAGTCGATGAAAAATACGAGATTTCTCAACATTACATGCCTCATACGAATATCCTTATCACCTCTTTTGACTCTCTGGAAGCAGCTTTTGAGATCTATGATTTTATGCCCCGTTACAAAACAGGAGATATAAAGGATCACTATCTTCCTGCTGAAATTTACCGGTTAATACGTCACAGAAAGGGCAATCCCCGTTTCTATATTGATTTTAAACCCGCTGCAAATTATGCGAGGGATCTGACTACATTTGAGTTTAAGAAAAAATACCTCAAAATTTGTTCTGTTGAAAACGAAAAGGATAGTATATATTTGTATTCAAGTTTTAACAAAGAGCAAATTCTGGGACACGAAGAAGTCGAAATCACCCAAAATGAGTTTTTTCTGCTTTCATACAACCAAAAACTAATTAAAATTGACCATGACCGGGTTGACCTGGAATATCAACGAACAAAAGTATATTGGCGTAACTGGTCAAACCGCTCCAGAAAATTTAACCGCTATTATTGTCAAATTGAGCGAAGCATGCTGGTGTTAAAGCTGATGTCGTACCACAAGAGTGGTGCCGTATTAGCGGCAATTACCACCAGTATTCCTGAATCCATCGGAGAAACACGTAACTGGGATTACCGCTTTTGCTGGCTTCGTGATGCGTCCATGTCGATTGACACCTTGTTGCAGGTGGAACATGAGGGTGCTGCCAACCGGTTTATTAATTTCATCAAAAATATACTTCGTAAGAAGTCTGATTCATTCCAGATCATGTACGGCATCCGGGGTGAAAGGACACTAACAGAAGAAACACTTCCCCACCTGGCAGGTTACCAAAACACGCAACCTGTCAGAATAGGCAATGATGCCTATCATCAAAAGCAAAACGATACCTTTGGATATGTGATGGATGTGATTTACAAGTACTACCAATATTTCCCGGGCACGCTGGATGACATTGAAGATATGTACGAAATCGTGAAAAACATTGTGCGTACCGTGACAGAAAACTGGCGCAAACCGGATAAAGGCATTTGGGAAATCAGGGGAGAAGAAAGACATTTTGTTTTCTCGAAAGTAATGTGCTGGGTAGCACTCGACAGAGCAGTGAATATTGCCCGCCTGTTGCATGATTATGACAATGCTAACCTGTGGGAAAAAGAGGCTGAGAAAATACAGAAAGATGTGCTCAAAAACGGATGGAATGAAGAAGTACAGAGTTTTACTCAAACCTATTGCAATACCGATCTCGACTCGTCTCTGTTGCTGATGGAGTTTTACGGATTTATTGATGGCAATGATGAAAAATTCATAAAAACAGTGGAAGCCATTCAGCAAAACTTAGAATATAAAGGATTATATTTCAGGTATAAAAATCACGATGATTTCGGAATTCCAACTTCTGCTTTTACAATTTGCACCTTTTGGATGGTTCGGGCACTCTATGCAATTGGTAAAAAAGACGATGCACAAAAGCTTTTTGAAGAATTGTTGCAATACTCTAATCACCTGGGGCTATTCAGTGAAGATTTGAATTTTGAATCCAAAGAACAACTTGGCAACTTCCCGCAGGCATATTCACACCTGGCCTTAATCAATTCAGCCTTGTTATTCACCGAAGAAGTAGAAACTTCGCGTTTTATCCGTCCTTAATCCGGCATCATCAGTCTGCGGAGAAATGGCAGTGTTTTCGATTGTGAGCGCAAATTATAGCGTGCCACTTGCGACATCTTACCAATTTTTATCGTGTAAGCTGTTTCAGGTAAAGCCTTGAACATATCTTCATCGGTGGTGTCGTCACCAATAGCCATAATAAAATCATAGTTATCGAGTTTCATCAGTCGTTTCGCTTCAGAGCCTTTTGTATGTGACGGCGATTTTATCTCGACAATTTTATTTCCCCGCATGATTTGCAGTCCAAGTCGGGAACAAGGTTCAATCAGTGCATTGATAAGTTGCTGCTCACGCAAGGAAGCCAACCAGGCATCTACATTGCGGTAATGCCACACCAGGGTAGTTTTTTTTTCTTCTAACATCGAACGGGGGGTTTTCTCCACAAACAAGTGTAAAATATCGGTAATCTCATCGTTCCATGGTTTTGTATCCGGTAGATTGTGTTGCCATCCTGATGCATTTTTATAGTAAGCGCCGTGTTCGGCCGCCATGGAAATTTTCATTTCGCCGAACCATTTTTCAAGAATTTGGTGATCACGTCCACTACTGATTACCACATTATTCCGGGTATCTGCCACCAGATCTTTCAGCACATTCAATATAGCTGCATCCGGCGATGCTTCTTCCGGTTTTTTTCTGAATGGAGATAAGGTTCCATCGTAATCAAGGATGATCAAACGTTTATTTGAAGAATGATAAGCTGATTTAATATTTGAAATGATGATTTCATCGACTTGCTCACTGTTCACGTTATCAAAATTCTCACGGATACTCAGCAATTGGTTGATGAAATTATTTGCCCAGTAATTCACGGTATATTTTGCAACTTTGCGTTGCATATGTTGTAAACAGGTCAACTGTTCTTCTTCCGGCATTTCAAGCGCTTCGCAGATGCTGTCGGCAATCCTATCGGTATCATTCGGGTTGATAATCAACGCGTCATTCAATTCTACTGCAGCTCCTGCCATTTCACTCAGAATCAATACGCCGGGCTTATCTCTTTTTGCAGCTACATACTCTTTCGCAACCAGGTTCATTCCATCACGAAGAGGAGTAATCAGCGCAACATCGGCGATGTGATACATGGCTATCAATTCATTAAAATCAAAACTGTGATAGAAATAGTACAAAGGAGTCCAGTTTATACTGGAATATCTTCCATTAATTGCCCCGATAGATTCGTCAATTTTTGTTTTCAGATCAAAATAACTATCCACTGTGTCACGTGACGGAACAACTATCATTACCAAAGATACTTTTTCATGATATTCAGGATGCAACTCCAGGAATCGCTTGAAACCTTTTATTCTGGATAAAATACCTTTGCTATAATCAAGCCGGTCAACGGATAAAATCAATTTTCTGTCGCCGAAAACATCTTTCAATTCACGGACTTTTTGTTGAATCTCAGGGAGCAACGGCGCTTCATGATACACATTATAATTGATTCCCATTGGAAAAACATCTGCATAAGCAATACGATTTTCCAACGAAACCTGATCCAAATCAAATCGAAAATCCAATATTCGTTCACAGGCACTTACAAAGTGACGCATGTAGTCGTGTGTGTGAAACCCGATTAAATCTGCCCCCAACAAACCCAACACCAATTCAGCACGTTGAGGCAGCACCCTCATCAATTCATAAGTAGGAAAAGGAATGTGGTGAAAATAGCCGATATTCATATCTGTACCCGACTCTCTCAACATCTGAGGGAGCAACATCAACTGATAATCCTGTACCCACACGATATCTCCCGGTTCAATAAAACCCAGCGCAACATTACAAAAAATTCGATTTACCTCCTTATAACCATTCCAGTATCCGGTATTATAGTCGATGAAAGAATAAAAGTAATGACAAAGCGGCCACAAAATACTGTTGCTATAACCTTCGTAATGGTCGTGAATCTGCTCTTGACTCAAAAACACCGGATGAAATTTTAATGCTTCAAGGTGATCTCTGATCAATATTTCTTCTTCAGGAGAATCTGCAATGGTTCCGGGCCATCCGACCCAGTGTTTTTCCATGTCAATTTCTAAAGAATCAAGTCCCGTCGTTAACCCGCCTTCACTCCTGACAAATTCGAGATCGTTATTATTGTTCCGGCTGACTTTCAGCGGTAAACGGTTGGCTATTATAATCAATTTCATGAGGTAAATATTTTCATTCGGTTTATAAGAATGATCGTTGAAGTAATGCAAATATAGTTAAAAATGCCCTTTAATACAAATTTTTATTGCAAAACGCCGGTATTACTTACCCTATTATTTTAGATTCTAAAGCCGATATCTTCGCTTTATAATTGACGCTTAACAATCCAGATCCAGCAATTCATTCAACATCATGGCTGTTGCTCCCCAAATTACTACACCTCCAACATCAAAATACGGAGCCTTTGTTAAGCGGGTATTGTTATGCGTTTTAAACTCCCTGACTTTAATAACATCCGGATGCCTAAACAGCTCAACATCCAATACCAGAATTTCCTGCACCTCTCTTTCATTCATTTCAAAACGAGGAATCTCTTTCATATATCCCAGAAAAGCCCTGACCATGAAATTACTGGGAGGAATGTATAAATCAGTCAGCTGACCAATAATTTCAATGGAGTCTGCTTTTAAGCCGATTTCTTCCTCCACCTCCCTCAGAGCTGTTTCACACAAATCAGCATCCCACTCCTCATATCTCCCTCCGGGAAAAGCAATCTGTCCCGAGTGGATTCCTACATACTCACTCCGGCGGATAAACACAATTTTCAGCTTTTCATGCTCATGAAAAAACAAAATCAGCACAGCGCTAAGCTTTGGATTAAAGTCGTCGGAATTGATACTAAACAACTCTTCCGCCCTGTGTTCTGGGGCCATTTTGATTTGAGATTTTATTCCGGGAAGATTTCCTGCAAGTTTATTACGTAACTTTTCTATATTCATGATATACACATCATTAAAATTACCTGTTTTTAAGTGCGCCTCACAAATTTATAATTTTATTTTAAAAACAGAAATACCTGAAAAAATCCATATCACGACGATACTTGCCAAAACAATCAAAAGCATACAATTTTCTATCAAAAATCCGCGATTTAGACCTGGAAAAAATAATTTCCGGTTTGTCCGGTTTTATATCATGCAGAAAGTAAAAAACACCCTTTTTATCCCGGAATAATGGCTTTATAAATTCCTCCGGGAAAGCATTTAACCAGCGCTTTAAACTCCATCTGCAATAAAAGTGCGGTAAGCTTACTATAAGGTATAGCAGAAACAACAGAAAGCTCATTCACATGAATACCATCAGGATATTTCCTAACTGAAGTATAAATTTTTAACTCATTTTCAGATAATTCCGTGAAAAGTTCGGTTTGAACCTGTTGGGTTTTTGACGGGAAATTATCCCATCCCATTTGTTTAATAAAATCATTTGGAGACTCAATCAGCGACGCCCGGTTGTTTTTAATAAGAGCATTGCACCCTTTTGACCATTCATCGTTGATTCTTCCCGGAAAAGCGAACACATCCCGGTTATAATCGTTTGCAAGCTCGGCCGTAATAAGAGCTCCTCCTTTTTGAGCCGATTCAACGACAACAACAGCGTCAGAAAGGCCGGCAATGATTCGGTTACGTTGTACAAAATTTTGTCGGTCGGGATTGGTTTTGCTAAGGTATTCTGTCACAAGTCCCCCTTTTTCCAGCATACGAACAGCAATTGATCTGTGAGCAGAAGGATATATTGCATCAAGACCGTGGGCGATAACACCGATAGTAGGGACATTAAAATCAAGGGCAGCCTTATGGGCAGCGACATCAATCCCATAGGCTAATCCACTGATAACAACAAGATTAGGGACAGAGGCCAAAACAGAAGCCATATTGCGGCATATTTCTTTACCATAATCCGTGGCATTTCTGGTTCCGACAATCCCGACAAATTTGGCATCATTCAGTCCATGTGCACATTTTGCAAACAACATCAGCGGAGCATCAGGGCATTCTTTGAGCCGAAACGGATAGTTTTTATCGGCATAATAAAAACATTGAATATTATTTTTCTGTATAAATTCAATTTCTTGCTCTGCCCGTAAAAGTGCTTCTTTATGGTTGACAATTCCCTTAGCAAGCGTATCACCAATACCGGGAATACGGGAAAGGTTTTTCTTTTTTTCTTTAAAAACGGCTTCTTCGTTACCAAGATAGGCAATCAGGTTTTTTGCAAGATTATTTCCAATGCCGTTGATCAGCGTAATGCCAATCCTGAATTTCAATAAGTCGTGGTTCATAAACAAACAAATAAATAAAATTGGTTATCAGGTTTTAAAACTTCTTTTATAAACAACAAAAATTCCCCAGCCGACAAAGACTCCCACTGTATTGCTTATCCAATCGTATATATCTCCGTGACGGCCGGAAGCGATTAAATGCTGTAATATTTCCGTGAACATGCCCATAAACAATGGAAAGGCCAGACACAACAGAAAAAACCGCCATTTCTCATTGTTTTTGTTGCTTTCTTTATCATAGTCCCACATTACGACGACAGTAAGTCCCGCATACATAAGAAAATGAACAATCTTATCCCAGTTTGTAACTTTCGGAATTTGTTCAAGTGACGGGAATCTGGCAAAAGACAATACAATAATGATCAATGTCGTCAGGATTGTTTTCCAGTAATCAGTGATAAATCTCATTTTTTTGATTCCTATCGAAATGACTTTGCAAGTTTAAGATGCAAAGATAAAAATTAATATCTGAAACTACTTCCTCCCATAAATTCACGAAGCAGGGAAGTCGGAGGTATTTCACGATCGTGTATCGGCACAAAAAAATTGAGAAATTTCAATAAGCGATGCGTTTCAGTATATTCATCACAATATTTCGGGACTTCAGCCAAAATCGGTTCAGCATATTTTTTCAACACGGCAAGTTCAAAAATCAGGGCCGAATTAAACATCACATCAGCATTTTCCTGATAAGGGAAAATCCATTTTTCCTCCCCTCTTCTTACACTTGGCCAACGCGCAATCGTATCACGGGCTGAATAGTTTCTAAACCGATAATCCCGGATAATCCTGCGTAGCAACCGGGTATCTGTAGTTGGCACCCAGTTGTGATTATCTATTGATATGGTGGTTAATGCTGACACATAGATTTTAAATGTCTTTTCTTTCGGAATCCCCGGTAACAAGTGAGGATTCAAGGCATGAATTCCTTCTAAAATAACGACTGTATCGTGATCAAGTTTCAGCTTTTCACCCCTGGACGTCCGTTTCCCGCTTTCAAAATTAAAAAAAGGCAGTTCCACTTCTTCGCCATTCATCAATTGTTCCATTTGCTGATTAAAAAACTGTAAATCAAGCGCTTCAAGTGTTTCAAAATCATAGTCTCCATTTTCATCTTTTGGTGTATTTTCGCGATTCACGAAATAATTGTCCATTGAAATAATGACCGGTTTCAGCCCGCTCACCATCAACTGAACTGAAAGCCTTTTACTAAAGGTGGTTTTGCCAGACGAAGAAGGTCCTGATACAAGCACCAACTTTACGTTTTGCCTTTGCTCAATCATGTCGGCAATATAAGCCACCTTCTTCTCATGCAATGCTTCAGCAACTTTGATTAAATCGAAAGATTGTTTGTTTCTGCAGGCAATATTAAATTCCCCTATAGTGTTGAGTTTCATAATCTTATTCCAACTTACGAACTCATTGAATATCTCATATAATTTAGGCATTACCTCAAAATCTTCCAGCTTATCAGGGTCATTCCTGTTTGGAATACGAAGTAATATGCCGTCATAATAAGGCAACAAATCAAAAAGATGCAATTTGTCGGTAGAAGGTAGAAGCACGCCATTATAATAGTCCACATAATCATTGATCCTGAAATATCGCATGTAAGGCGTATTGATTGTTTCAAAGAGAAACAAATCTTCATGTTGATTATTTTGGCGGGCAAATAGTTTTTTCACCTCCTTAACTTGCTTTTCCTCCAATATGATTTGTTCCCCTTTTCCTATGATCGTATTCATTTCAGCCTTAATCCGGTCGATAATATCCTGATTTAATGAACTATGCAAATAATCAAGGCGACAATAATACCCTTTCGAGATAGAATGAACAATGCTTAATACAGCTTCTGGGAACAAACGTTTGACGGCATATGCAAAAACCATGCTCAGGGTACGCACATAAACGCGCATCCCAGAAGAACAACTGGCATCAATAAACTCAATGTCTTTGGGCTTATAAATCAGGAAATTCAGGTCTTCAACTTTGTAATTAACTCTTGCCGCAACAATAGCATAATCAAGTTGAATGTTTAGCTGATTAGCAATTTCCATTAATGATGTGCCAAGCGGAAAATCATGATACGACGAGGTGTTTTTACAGTAAATGGTTACTTGTTTATTCATATTCTTCCTTAAAATTTGTGGTAAATTTATGAATTTTAATCGAATATTGTTTGTGTTTTTACTTATTTAAAGTATTTTTGCAACGCTTTTTATAATGTCCTTTACACATCAGCTACAAGTTTGTTTGTTGTTTTTATTATTTAATTCAAACTAAATATAACATCACTATACACACTACATGACATGAATTACTCATTTTATGATTTCATGATGCTGGTAGGCTCATTGGGGCTTTTCCTGTTTGGGATGAAAACCATGAGCGAAGGACTACAAAAAGCTGCCGGTAACAAATTACGGTCGATTTTAACGGTCATGACAAAAAACCGTTTCACCGGAGTTCTCACCGGAGTCTTCATCACTGCACTTATTCAATCTTCTTCTGCAACTACCGTGATGGTGGTAAGTTTTGTAAATGCAGGCTTATTGAATCTACTCCAGTCAGTTACAGTAATCATGGGGGCCAACATTGGTACAACCATTACCGCCTGGATTATTTCATTTTTTGGTTTTAAGTTCAGCATTTCTGCCTATGCAATCCCTTTGATTGCAATTGCCACTCCATTGTTGTTTTCAGCCAAAGGAAAACGTAAATCATACGGAGAGTTTATTTTGGGTTTTGCGCTGTTGTTCATGGGGTTAGACCTGCTGAAAAACTCCGTCCCCGATCTGAAAAGCAACCCTGAAATGCTCGAATTTCTTACCCGATTTACTCAATCAGGATTTACTTCTGTAATAATATTCCTTATTGTTGGAACATTGCTGACAATCGTCGTACAATCATCCAGTGCTACCATGGCCATTACGCTGATTATGGTGTCAAAAGGCTGGATTTCCTACGAACTGGGAGCCGCCATGGTGCTGGGAGAAAACATCGGCACAACGATTACGGCTAATATTGCTGCCATACCAGCCAATATCTCAGCGAAAAGAGCCGCATTTGCACATACTCTATTCAACATAACGGGAATTATCTGGATACTATTCCTGTTTTATCCTTTTCTGAACATGGTAACCAATCTGGCTGAGTTTTTAGGATTTGGAAATCCGACATTATTCTCCCTGGAATTGAATGCGCATCCTGAAGCAATACGCATTTTTTCTAATGAGAATGGAGTACTGAATGCTCAGGAAGCTGCATATCAAAAGCAGCTGATGATTTACCAAACTTCGACCTCATACGGATTAGCACTCTTTCATTCCATGTTTAACATCATCAATACTTTTTTGTTGATTTGGTTTGTGAAAGTCATAACAAGAATTGTTTCCTTTATCATCAAGCAAAAAGCTACTGACGAGGAATTCCAGTTACGCTATATTTCTACTGGGTTACTTTCAACTTCGGAACTTTCATTGATGCAGGCATGGAATGAAATAAAATCATACAGCGAACATACTCAAAAAATGTTTAACTTAACACGGTCTTTTTATACTGAACAAAACAAAAATGATGCTGTTAAATTATTTTCCCGCATTCAGAAATACGAAAGCATTAGTGACCGGATGGAAGTTGAAATTGCCAGTTTTTTATCAAAAGTAGCCGACGGTCGTTTAAGTGAGGGAAGTAAACATCAATTACAAAAAATGTTACGTATCGTAACTGAAATTGAAAGTGTTTGTGACGGATGTCATAATATTGCAAGAACAATCTTTCGAAGAAATGATCAAGAAGCTGTTTATACGAAAGAGATGGATGACAACATAGAGCTGATGATGAGTCTGGTTGAAAAAGCATTACAACAGATGATTGATGCCCTGGAAAATGATAATGTAAGCGATGATGAATTTAATCGCTCCAGCAACACTGAAAATGAAATCAACAACTTCAGAAATCAATTAAAGACACAAAATATTCTTGATGTAAACGCAAAAAAATACGAATACCAAGTCAGCGTAACATACATGGATATTATCACTGAATGTGAAAAAACAGGGGATTACATCATCAACATCATGGAGGCCCTTAATCAAACATCAAATTATAGCTCATAAAAAAACTTCATTTCGGAGGCTGAGTCCGGATAAATGAATACCTTTGTCGGGACTTTTTTTATTGAAAACAAATGATTGATTATTTTCTTATAATTGCAGGTTTTGTTTTGTTAATTTTTGGTGCGAATTATCTGGTGGATGGTTCAGGAGGACTGGCAAAACGATTCAACATCTCTAACCTGATTATCGGACTCACCATAGTCGCTTTTGGCACTTCGGCACCAGAATTAGTGGTTAACTTAGTTGCGGCAGTAAATCCAGGTACAACCGACATTGCGCTAACTAACATCATTGGAAGTAACATGATCAACACATATATTATATTGGGAGCTACAGCTGTCGTTTTTCCGATTGCATCGCAGAAAAGCTCGAGAAGATTTGATATTCCACTGAGTTTAATTGCTCCTGTTGCTGTTTTGTTACTCTCATTAAACGGGGTTTTGTCTCAAATTGATGGACTTGTTCTCTTGTTGTTTTTCGGCTGGTTTATGTACTCAAACATCAAAAATGTGATCTTGCATCCGGAAGAAGAACAAGCCGAGGATTACAAACCCATGAAAATATGGAAAGCAACCCTGTTGATTGTTGGAGGGCTTGCCGCTCTGGTTGTGGGAGCACAACTCATTGTACCCGCTGCAAGTAACATCGCGACACGATTCGGGGTCAGCCAATCCGTTATCGGTCTGACTATCGTAGCACTGGGCACTTCTCTTCCGGAACTTGCAACCTCAGTAGTTGCGGCTTTCAAGAAAAACTCTGACATCGCTCTGGGAAATGTAATTGGGTCCAATATCTTCAATGTATTTTTCATCCTTGCCAGCAGTGCCATCATCACGCCACTACCGACTTATCAGGGAATAACTATTGATTTGATAATAACTGCAACAGGCAGTTTGCTGGTTCTTCTTTTTATTTATTCTAACAAAGAACGAGTTATCAAAAGATGGGGTGGAGTGGTTTTCCTGATGCTTTATACCGCATTTTTAATATGGAAAATATCGACATTAAATTAATCGTTTGAGGGCAAATGTATAAAGTTTTGACTTTTGACCTATCAATATAAATTCTTTTATAATCTTTTATTATTCAGATGAAAACTTTTGATGTATATCCTTTATTTAACGTTGAAATTGAAAAAGGAATCGGTTGCAGAACCTATGACAAACAAGGTGTTGAATACCTGGATTTGTACGGTGGCCATGCGGTTATTTCTGTAGGCCATTCACATCCGTTTTTTGTACAGAAGCTAACAAATCAGGTAGAAAAACTGATTTTTTATTCAAACTCTGTTATCAACAAATTTCAGGAAGAGTTAGCTGAAAAATTAGGAAAGCTTTCCGGGTATGATGATTACTCCTTGTTTTTGGTAAATTCAGGAGCCGAGGCAAATGAAAATGCGCTGAAACTGGCATCATTTCACAATGGAAAAAAGAAAATAATCGCCTTTGAGAAAAGTTTTCATGGCCGGACATCAGCGGCAGTTAAGGTGACAGACAACCCCAAGATAGTTGCTCCGATAAACGATGGGTTTGAAGTTGAATTTCTTCCCTTGAATGATATCGAAAGAGTAAAAAAATCATTGCAACATCAGGATGTATGTGCTGTTATCATAGAGGGCATCCAGGGCGTTGGTGGTATCAAAATCCCGGAAGTTCGGTTTTTGAAAGAATTAAGCACTGTATGTAAAGCTACCGGGGCCCTCCTGATTTTGGATGAAATCCAATCAGGTTACGGCAGAAGTGGAAAGTTCTTTGCTCATCAATATGCCGGCATTCGTCCGGATCTAATTACCGTTGCCAAAGGGATGGGAAATGGTTACCCAATTGGAGGAGTATTGATCAGTCCGATTTTCAAGGCTTCACACGGTATATTAGGAACAACATTCGGCGGAAATCATCTTGCCTGTGTTGCAGCAATTGCGGTACTGGATATTATGAAAGCAGAAAATCTGATTAATAACGCCCAAAAAGTAGGAGACTTTCTGATCGCTGAACTAAAAAAACTTCCACAGATAAAAGAAGTCCGTGGCTTGGGATTGATGATCGGACTTGAATTCGATTACCCGGTTAAAGAAATACGAAATAAGCTGCTTTTTGAGCAAAAAGTATTTACAGGAGCTACCGGCACACACATCATACGACTTCTCCCCCCCCTATGTCTTTCGATGAATGATGCCAAACTCTTTATTGATAAATTAAGGTCTGTGCTTTAACATAAACGCACAGACTTCATTGATACATGCTGGAACCGGTTTAAACCGGTATCCCAGCTTGTTGATTATTTTTTGAGAAGAATAATACGATCTGTTTGTTGCCGAAACTGCAAAACTTCTATCAACAATTGGTGTAAACCCCAATATTTTCCCAGCGACTTCAGCAAAAAAACCACCCATCATTAACAGCGTCCTGCTTACATTAAATACCGGACGCGGTTTGTTAAACCCTGCCGCCATCATGGTCAGAATTTCTTTATTAGAATTGTTTTCACTTACCAGGATAAATCTTTCAGCGGTGATATTACTTTCCATGAGCAACATCATTACTTTTACAACATCCTGAACATCAACATAGCCCGAACCTCCCAAGGTATAAAACAACATTCCTTTTCTGGATCGTTCAAAAATCAGCGAGCTGCCGGAGTGATTTCCCGACACTCCCAGGATTACTCCCGGATTTACAATCACGGCATTCAGACCTTTTTGAATCCCCTTCCAAACTTCCTGTTCGGCATTGTATTTACTGAGAGCGTACAAAGATTTGTGATCAGATTGTTCCCAGGGAGTTTCTTCTGTGATTATCTCTCCTTTATCAGCGAAGCCGCAAGCAGCAATCGAACTGACGAAACAAAACTTTTTTACTGCTCTCTTAAGAGCCACTTGAACCATGTTACGCGTACCCGCAGTGTTTGTATCCATTAATGCATCGCCCCCTTTGTTCAGAGAAACTACTGCAGCACAATGATATATACTCATTATATTACCCATCGCATTTCTGAGGGAGGTTATATGGTTCACATCAGCAATTCTCCATTCAATTTTCTTCAGATATACCTCAGGAACATCCGTATAAAAACTAAAAATTGTCCGTAAGAGTTTTAAATTACTTGTTTTTCTTCTTATTGCAACAACACTTTCATTTTGTTGAAGCAAATGCCAGAGCAAATGTCCTCCTACTAATCCTGTAGCACCTGTAACCAATATCATACACCTATTAAAAAAATTTGTTCAAAAATACAGAAAGAAAATGTACTTTTGTATGTTTATTTTTAGTACATGACAAAAATTATATGGTGATATAATTATTTGATTATCAATAAAATAGGTATCATTTTATTTGGTAAAGACCTTGAAATTTTGTATCTTTATAGCTGACTACCAATCGGTTATAATGA
>JAQVNN010000096.1 GCA_028703105.1 Paludibacter sp.
GTTCCGGTAACAACTATGTTGACCAGCTTTGAATACCACGGTAAGGTTTTAAAACGTGCCAACCGTTTTTTTCTCCATTCAATGAATTGAAACCACCATTTTTTGATGAGTTCCCAAATTACAGGCGTTTTTTTCTGCAAAAAAGCAGCAAGATTCCTGAGTAGCGATACCAGTTTATTCCACATAGAGTTGGAAAGAATTTGGCTGCAAAGTTAATGGAAAAGATTGGAATTATGACATAAACTAAAGGTTTCAATAAAAAGTTGTTTAGATATGTTCGGCCATGCTGGTTGTGATAATTTTATCTTTACTGATATACCGGTCAAAAACAAACAAAACAGCAATTGCAATAATCAGTGCAATAAATCCGGCTAATCCGGGCATTCCAACAGTAAGATCATTTCCGCCTTCTATCAGCATGATGGATATACCAAAGGTGCCATTTAGTGTGCCGTGTATGATGGCTGCGGCAATAACCGATTTAGATTTTATAGTGATATATAGAAAGATGGGTGTTAACAAAATACACCAGAGCGTCATCATAAATACCCCTACCACCGGATGCTGGGGATAATTATGTCCCATTAAAATCAGTGGTGCATGCCAGACACCCCAGATGAAACCGATGAGGATGGATGCTTTGACAAAACTCATTTCTTTGAATTGCTTTAACATGAATCCCCTCCACCCAAGTTCTTCTCCAAAACCTGCGATGGCATTGATGGTGATGCCGGCTATCAAGCCTTGCATTAAGGTAATCCAGACAAGGTGTAGTGGGAGCGATTCTACGGAAGCTCTCATCTGTTCTGCCTGCTCTGGGCTCATCATAGATTCGAAACGACTGAACATGCCCGACATATCGGGACTGTAAATCACATCCGGAAATAATAAGCTGATGCCGAAGGTTAGAAAAGCCAGGATAGGCATTAACAGCCAGGCGACAAAAAACCATTTGTTGATTTTAAAAGAAATGAGTAGATCTGATGCGATTTTCTCCCGGTGAATCAGTTTTTTCACAATCAGGACTGAAATGGTGGGTATAAACATATAAACCATTCCGAAGATCATAAATCCTGTGCGGTCATGATTACCTCCACCACTGAGTTTGTATATTCCTGCCAATACAAAGCTGATGGTAAAAGTCAGGATTAGAAACAGGGTTGTTTGGTTGATTTTTTTCATGTTTGTTACTCCGGATTAGTTACTTTGTTCTTCTTCGAAATCCTGCCGCTTTTTTTCAATGCCTGATCGAGGATGTACAGAATTTGCCCGTTGGTGCTGCGGAACTCGTCCGCAGCCCACTTTTCAATGGCATCCATGGTTTGGGCATCGATGCGCAGGACAAAACTTTTATTTTTGTTCTCTTTTGCCAAGCCAATCGGGTTTTATTGGTGTAAAGTTCCGGCATTCAATACCGGTTGAGCATTTTCTTCGCCACAGAGTACCACCAGTAGGTTGCTTACCATAGCGGCTTTTTTATCTTCATCCAGGTCAATAATGCCTTCTTCCGATAATTTGTTTAACGCCATTTTAACCATTCCCACAGCTCCATCCACAATTTTTTCACGGGCGGCGATGATGGCGTCAGCCTGTTGACGGCGTAACATCACAGCTGCAATTTCAGGAGCATAGGCTAAATAATTGATTCGAGCCTCGAGTACCTCGATACCCGCGATTGTCAGTCTTTCGTTAATCTGATTTTCAAGAATTTCATTGATTTCAGTTCCGCCCGAACGCAGTGTAAGTTCAGATTCATCTGTTCCTGCTCCGTGATCGTAGGCATACATCCCGGCTACATTACGCAATGCGGCATCCGATTGAATCTTCACAAAATTCTCGTAAGCTTTCATTTTTTGGTTGACATTGTCGGATGCCGGAGTACCGGGGATCGTTGTAGTCATTGAAGCATTGTCGATGTCGAACGATGCTTTGTAGGTATCGGTTACACGCCATACTACCACCATCCCGATCATGATGGGATTTCCCGACTTGTCATTGACTTTGATGGGATCGGCATCTAAGTTGCGGGCACGTAAAGTGAGTTTTTTCTTGGTGTAAAAGGGATTTACCCAGAAGAAACCGTTTTCTTTTACTGTTCCTTCATATTTTCCGAAGAAAATCATCACACGGGCTTCGTTAGGTTCAATCTGCATAAATCCACCCCAAAATAGACAGTTGAGGACGAACAAGACCGATAATACAATCATGATGATGGTAGTTGTTGCAGTGGGGAGTCCGGCATCTACAGCCCAACTGAATACACCGGCAATACCGGCTAAAAACAAAAAATTGAAAATCAGCATAGGGATACCCGCTAATTTTACACCACTAAATACTTCTTCTTTTGTTTTCATGATAATGTTATTTAATATGATATTAAAATGATATCACAAAGATTCAGAAAAATATTTGTAACTTCCAAACGTTTAATACAATATTTTTGATGGATATTGAATATTTAACATATGAAGTCCTAAATGAGGTCAGGTCAGGAAAGTGTAGTTGTTGTTTTTCCCTATTAAAATTGCTGTTGTGTAAATCAGGCTTTAAAACAGTTTATGAAAATCCGGATCGGTTGTGATTCAGAGGATATTCTTCAGCTCCATCAGCCTGCTGATTTTATAGGTCGCGGGCTGATTTTCTTTGTAATGACCGTTCAGCGGAAAATAAACCTGGTCGATACCTGCCTGTTGAGCGCCGCGGATATCTGCTTCGTAGGAGTCGCCAATCATGATGGTTTCATGAGCAGCGGCGCGGTTGAGTTGTAATGCATGTTCGAATATTTTGGGGTCGGGTTTTAAGGCGCCGGCTTCTTCCGACAGGATAATGTGTGAAAAATAATGTCCGATCCCGCTGCTGTTGATTTTTTTATACTGTACTTCCGTGAAGCCATTCGAGATGAGTGATAAGGTATATTTTTGTTTCAGGTAATCGAGTATTTCAATGGCATCAGCCATCAGGGCTGTTTTTGTGGGGAGAATTTCCAAATATTGGTGACCGATTTCTTCGGCCATTTGAAGATCATCTACTCCCATACGTGCGAGCGGATACCTGAAACGCTCTGCCATTAAAAAATCTCTTGTAATTTCACCTTTTCCATACGCCTCCCAGAGTTCGATATTTTTCTTCGCATAAATTGTAAAAAATTCATCGAAACTTTTGAAGTGTTTTTTTAAATTGCCTTCATCAAACATTTGTTGCAGCGAGAGCCGTGCATTGGTATGAAAATCCCAGATGGTATCGTCCAGGTCGATGAAAACAAATTTATACATGCAATTAATTAATCTACTTCGATAACAAGGTACTTGCTTACACTCCAGAATTCTCTTGTGTCAGTAATAAGCAGGGTGAATGTGTCATTCTCTTTTTCAAGGGTGTAAGAGGTTTTGGGATGTGTACTCAGTATTTTTGCCCTGGAAGAATACAGCGGAATAGATTTCGTTTTGCGGGCATCAATTCGTACAAAATAACTTTTGTTGAAGTCACTTTCGAGTACACGATCCGGACGGAACCATCCCTCGGAAGTAATAATATTTTGTTCTTTTAGTTCTTTTCTCGTGCCAAAAACATACCAGGCAGTATGGATAGTCTCATCTTGTTCTTTGATTCTTGAGATATGTTTTTCTTTTTCAGTCTCTAAATTTTCAATATTTCCTGTCAGGTCTTCGATGTTCACGTTTAACTGCGTGATCAGGGAATCTTTCATTGCCAGTTGTTCTTCTAAGGCTTTTATTTTAAGCGCTTCTTCTTCCAGTGCTTTGGTGAGGCGGATGACTGTACGTTCGAGTTCTGCAAATTTATAATTGCTCTTATTCAGCTTACTTTTCAGCTGATTGATTTCTTCCCGGTTTGCCTTGAGCATCTCATTGATAAACGTCAAATCGTCATTGATTTTATTGCGGCTGTCAACATCACTTTCTTCTCCTAATGGCTGTAAAGAAATCAGTTTCTCGGCATTTTTAATTTTTTCTATGTTCTGTTCAATCAGATTGATGGTGGCAAAATAACTTTCCATCTCTGTTTTCATGGTTTCTTTCTCACGTGCAAGTGAGTCACGTTCGGCCTGAAGTGACTGATAATCGCCCGATCGGTTGTTGCAGGCAAGCATTACGAGGGTGAACACAGAGAGAAAGAAAAGTTTAGTTTTCATATTTTTTGTCCGCAGACATGTTTATAATTAATAATTACACCTTAAAAAAACACCTTGAAAATATGGTTTTATTTCCGATGCAAAATTAGCGTTAATATTCTAATCCTGCAACAATTAACACAATTTCTCCTTTGGGTGGATGCAGGGTATAATATTCGGCAAGTCCGGCAAGCGTTCCGCGTTTTGTTTCTTCATGAAATTTCGAAATTTCACGTGAGACAGAGGCTTTTCTTTCCGGACCGAAAACTTCACCTAATTGAGTCAGTGTTTTTACAAGTCGAAAGGGGGACTCATAAAAAACCATGGTTCGTGTTTCATTTGCGAGTGACTGCATGCGAGTTTGTCTGCCTTTCTTTTGCGGTAAAAACCCTTCGAAACAAAAGCGGTCGTTTGGCAGTCCCGAAGCCACCAGGGCGGGAACAAAAGCTGTGGCGCCCGGCAAACACTCCACTTCGATGTCGTTTTCGACACAGGCACGTACCACCAGAAATCCCGGATCTGATATTGCCGGAGTTCCGGCATCTGAAATCAACGCGATGATCTGTCCGGCTTTCAACCGTTGTACAATGCCCTCCACCGTTTTGTGTTCGTTGAACTTATGATGCGAAACCATGGGCGTTTTAATCTCGAAATGCTTCAGCAGGAAACCGCTGGTACGCGTATCTTCCGCCAGGATGAGATCGGCTTCTTTCAGTACACGAACTGCCCGCAGGGTCATATCTTCCAGGTTCCCAATGGGAGTTGGCACAACGAATAATTTCATACTCAGAATTTACGTTTGATGATTTGGTAGAAGTCCTCTGCAGCAGCACTACCTTCTTTCCAGCCGTATTTTGACTGCAAGAAACTGATAACTTCCTCGTAGGTGGCCAGTTTGTTGATATAGCTTAGAGTCTTATTCATTTCTTCCCCGTTGTTTTTAAACAATTCACGCTGGAATCTGAAGCGGTCGCCCAGACTGATGGCCTGCCGGATGTCATCTACTTTCTTACTCCCGATGGCTGCGTTGATGCCTCCGTTTTCACCCCTTGCCAGCATTTCATTCCGGGAGATTCCGTTGCCTGAAATTTTCTCCGCGAGGGTTACTTTCTTTTCTGCCGTTTCTGTTGTGGTGATGATTTTCTCTGAATCAGAGGCTATTGTTTCTTCTTTTTCAATTGTTTCTGTAAATTCAGCTGTAATGACATCTTCTGTAATTTCAATATCATCTTTATTGTCATCAATAACCTCCTCCTTTTCAACCGATTCGGTTACTTCCTCCTCCTTAGTTTCTTCTTGCTCATTTTCAAAAATTATATCATCATCATCATCATCATCATCTTCTTCTTCTTCTGAAAAGGTCTCTTCATCAAAAGCATTCTTTTCTTCGTCGTTCATATCATTGCGTTGAACCGGATGCATCTCTTCCTCTTCTGTAGTTTCTTTATTACTTATAGACTCTTCCGTTTCGACTGTTTCTGATTTTCCTGTGTCAGTAGTCATCTCCGGTACAACAGGCATTTTTTCAATTACCTGCTGAATCTCTTCCGGTTTCAGATTGCCTAACTGGTTGATATATGACCAGATGTCATCGGTTTTGTTTTTTGCCAGGTTGATAATAGCTGCCGGATAGGTGTTCATTTCCATGAATCCTTCTGTCAGCATAATGAGTTCATCAATGTTTTTCCGGATTAACGTCACAAGAAGTTCTCTGTTCATATCTTTTTTAAAAAAAGAGGTAATACAACGGTTGTTTTTTTATATTTTTGCGAATGTAAAGCTGTTATGAGTGCAAAAACGCTGTAAAGTTAATGATTTCAACAGAATAAATAATCAAAAAAATCGCTAAAAATCAACAATTACCATGATCTATTCAGAGCAGAACCGGTTGTCGGTGCAAAAGAGGGGGAGTATTGAAGTAATCTGTGGGTCCATGTTCTCCGGGAAAACAGAAGAGCTCATCCGCAGGTTGAAAAGAGCGCAGTTTGCCAAACAATCCGTGGAGATATTCAAACCTAAAATAGATACCCGCTACTCTGAAGACGAGGTGGTTTCACACGATAAAAACTCCATCCGTTCCACGCCGGTTGAGTCCTCGGGCAGTATCCTGCTGATGTCGAACGATGTGGATGTAATAGGGATCGACGAAGCCCAGTTTTTTGATGAAGGTCTGGTTGAAGTTTGTAATGCTTTGGCCGACCAGGGCATTCGGGTCATTGTTGCTGGTCTCGACATGGATTACCGCGGTGTTCCCTTTGGTCCCATGCCCGGTCTTTGCG
This sequence comes from Paludibacter sp., assembly GCA_028703105.1. GTDB lineage: Bacteria > Bacteroidota > Bacteroidia > Bacteroidales > Paludibacteraceae > Paludibacter. Next base: position 6,409 of record JAQVNN010000096.1, read on the forward strand.
CCATTGCCGAAGATGTGTATAAAGTCCATGCGATTTGTGTGCGTTGCGGTTCCCTGGCTTATGTCTCGCATCGTTTGGTGGATAGCGACAAAAGGGTGTTATTGGGTGAAACACTCGAATACGAACCCATTTGCCGGGATTGTTTCAGGGAAGCGGGGGTGAAATAGACTTCAACAAACCCCTTCAGCAATGTTTTCATATTTGCCCGAAAGGGCAGGATTTTCATAACCGCAAAGCCAACGGCTTGCGGTAGTTATGCACTACTGAACGCTGCCTGAAAGGCAGGATTTTTTGCTTACACATCAAACTTCTTCAATATCACTCTTTTCAGTCCTGCCTTTCAGGCAGTGATCATCTTGTCGATTTTATTCCGCAGGTCATTGACCTGCGGTTATGAAAATATTGCCTTTCAGGCATTAATTCGTATCCCTCAACTCCTGATTCGCATTATGGACCTGCAAACTTATTTGAGACAAAAAGTTAAGCAACATTTTTAATTAAATCATTTTTAACTCTATACAGTTCCCAGAACTCATCAATAGTTAGGAAGTCAAGAGACGAAAACCTTCTTTTATGATTATACCAGGATTCAATGTATTCAAAAATATACAAACTCATTTCTTCTTTGGTAATAAGAGCCTCGCGATACTTTCAATACATTACACATCACCTCAATCTTCCATCGTTTCGAGTGGTAGTCTCGAATAAACCCGAAGATCAACGACCGCTCTTGGAGATGATGCTCAATGCTTTTTTTAATATCTCAATTTCCATGAACATTTTTACCCACAACTGATAATTCTGCATTCCACCATGTCCCATTATTTATTTTTCTTTGAGGACTATCTTGAAATATAACATCGTATCCCCAAGTTCGGCGTAGCCTCCAGGCTACGTCGTGTTAAAAGAAAGTCTCCAGACTTTCTGATAATCAACTTTTACTGTTTTTCACCAGCCGGAGGCCGGCTTCTTGCACGACGTAGTCTGGAGACTA
>JAQVNN010000097.1 GCA_028703105.1 Paludibacter sp.
CCGATCTCCAACACAGTAGTTTTGGATAATCCTTCGCTCACCGTCAGAAACTGGTCGGGGAAAAACCCCATACGCATCGTGCTCGACCGTACCGGAAGGATTCCCCGGGATTACAAAATTTTCGATCAAACAGTTAAAACACTCGTTTTTACAGAAAATCCACACGAAAGCACAGAGAAAGTGATTTATATTCACCTGCAATTTGACGAGAACATGCTTGGTAATATGCTGAAAATCATTGCATCACAAGGGATTCACTCGGTGTTGGTAGAAGGAGGATCTATGTTACTAAACAATTTTATAAAAAGCGGTTTGTGGGACGAGGCCAGAACGGAAGTATCAGACATTCTTACCGGCAATGGCGTTCCCGCTCCTTCAACAGAAGTTGCAGCTGAATGTTCAACCAACATCAACAACCATTTGTATCTTATTTATAAAAACAGAAATAAAAAATTCTTCTATGAATAGCTTGCTGTTCATCATATTAGTTATTTTATATTTTTATATGATTGTCAGCGCCATATCGGTGTTGCTCCTCGAAAACAGGAATCCGGTAAGATCACTTTCATGGGTGCTTGTTTTGGTATTACTGCCTGTTATCGGGATAGTTTTGTATCTATTGATAGGACAAAACTACCGCAAACAAAAAATCATTTCAAAAAAAAGCATTAAGCATGAAACCAAACTTCCATACAAAGAATTAAAACCTGAAGCATTTCCTGAGTTAGTCTCAAATTCAAACCACCTGAATCTGATAAATTTGTTGTATAAAAACAGTGATGCAACGGTATATGCATATAATAAAATTGATGTATTGGCGGATGGAGAGGCCACTTTTACAGCCATGTTCGAGGCTATTAAAAATGCACAAAATCATATCCACATCGAATTTTTTATTTTTGAAGATGACCGTATATCAAACTATCTGAGAGAATTATTGATAGAAAAAGCAAAAGCAGGCGTCAGGGTCAGAATGATTTACGATTACTTGGGAAGCTATGGACTATCACGTAAATATCTACAATCATTAACAGACGCAGGCGTATATGTACGACCTTTTCTTCCCCTGCGACTCCGGTTGAGAAGAAGCAAAATCAATTTCAGAAACCACAGGAAAATCCTGATTGTAGATGGAAAATATGGTTTTACCGGCGGATTAAATTTTGCAGACCGGTATCTGTTCGGAAATACACTTGGTAAATGGCGTGATACCTTTGTACGTTTTGAAGGTGCGGCTGTGCATGGTATGCAATCCTTATTCCTTACCGACTGGTATTTCATAGAACGTAAACTTATTACTGATATCAAATATTATCCGAAACCAGTAAAACACGATAAGAATCTGGTTCAGATTGTAAGCAGCGGCCCCGATTCCGATTGGGAAAGCATTATGCAGGGAATTGCTTCTGCCATCATGTCGGCACATGATTACACATACCTTCATACACCGTATTTTGTACCAAACGATATAATCTTAAATGCTGTGATTATTGCAGCACTGAGTGGTATAGATGTTAAGCTGATGATTCCAAGCGAGTCTGATTCAAAACTATCAGACGCCTGCACATTCAGTTATCTGGGCGAAATTCTCGAAGCCGGAGTAAAGGTTTATCAATACAAAGAAGGTTTTTTACATAGTAAAGCCATTGTCATTGATGATTTTATTTCTATAGTAGGTTCTGCTAATCTCGACGAAAGAAGTTTTAATCAAAATTTTGAGGCCAACGCTTTCATCTACGATGCGACAACTTCACTTAAACTGAAAAAACTTTTTGAAACAGATATTCTGAATAGCAAAGAGATTACGCTGAATGACTGGCACAACCGGAAAAGAAGTCAGAAGTTAAAAGAATCGTTCGCGAGACTTTTCAGCCCTATCATTTAGCGGGATTTACTATTTAGTTTTTATTTTGTACTTTTGCAAAAACAAAAAATCATATATGCAAGATAACATATTCAGATCCACCATGTTTAACGGTTTATTCATGGGTATTTTATTCGCTGTAAATTTTCTTTTCAGTAGTTCGAAAAACTTCACACTTCTAATGCTTTCGTATCTGATCATTGCTCTGATCATCGTTGTAATGTACAGGATGACAAAACGTTATCGTGATTTTGAATGTGAAGGATACATCAAATACTGGCGAGTTTTTTCCTATGTAGTGTTAACCTTTTTTTTCGCCGGCATTATTTCCTCTATTTTTAAAATCATCTATACCAAGTATATCAATCCGGAGTATCTTTCTTCTCTTTTTGAAGAAAGCATGCGACAAATAGAGCAAAATCGCGTTCTTTTTGAAAGGCTGAACCTACCGCTCGACGACAACTATTTTACTGAATTAGAACGTCAGATGCGACCGGTAAATTATTCTATTCAAACCATTTGGATGAATGTACTTTTAGGAGCTATACTCGGATTAATACTGGGTGGATTCATAAAAAAACAAAAAAGTATTTTCGAAGAAGACACCCCAATCGAAAAAGAAAACTAATTTTTATCATTTAACAGTCATTAAAATGAATATATCCGTTGTCGTACCTCTTTATAATGAAGCAGATTCGTTACCCAAACTCCACGAATGGATTGCACGGGTAATGCAGGAAAATAAACTTACTTACGAAATAATATTTGTAAATGATGGGAGCACTGATAATTCCTGGCAGGTCATTGAAGCTCTGAAGGAGGAATCAACACATGTCAGAGGGATCAAATTCAGAAATAATTATGGCAAATCACCCGCGCTATATTGTGGGTTTCAGGCAGCAAAAGGTGACGTTGTGATTACTATGGATGCTGATTTGCAAGATAGTCCGGATGAAATTCCGGAACTATACCGAATGATTACAGAAGATGGTTACGACCTGGTATCTGGCTGGAAAAAGAAAAGATACGATGCAAAACTCACGAAAAACATCCCCTCGAAAATATATAATGCAACGGCCAGAAAGGTAAGCGGATTGAAGTTGCACGATATGAACTGTGGATTGAAAGCATATCGTAATGAAGTAATTAAAAATATTGAAGTTTATGGAGAAATGCATCGCTACATTCCCTATCTCGCAAAAAATGCAGGATTTACAAAAATCGGGGAGAAGGTAGTTACACACAGAAAAAGAGAGTTTGGCTCAACTAAATTTGGTATGAACCGTTTTGTGAATGGATATTTAGACCTGATGACCTTGTGGTTTTTATCCAAATTTGGCAAAAAGCCAATGCATTTTTTTGGGTTATACGGTAGCCTGATGTTCATACTGGGCTTCATCGCTGTAGTGATTGTAGGAGCTGTGAAATTGTATGCTATTGTCAACCACACAAAAGCAATCCTGGTAACCGACAGCCCTTATTTTTACATTGCTCTTGTAGCTATGATACTTGGAACACAGCTATTTATGACAGGATTTTTAGGCGAAATCGTCGCCCGGAACTCCATCGAGAGGAATAATTATAAAATCGAAAAAGAAATCTGAGAAAATCAGGATTCTTTCTTATCAAAAAATGGCATTATGGAGATTTTCAAATACATATTACCCGCTTTTATCGTGATGATAACAGCCTATCTCTTATTTGATAAAATGCTCTCAAACGAAGAAAAAAAAAGAACGTTCGAGTTAGCCAGGAAAGACCGTTCGGCAATTCTTGCACTTCGTCTCAGAGCTTACGAACGAATTATGCTCCTGCTTGAGCGTACCAACCCGGCAAATATAGCACTTAACATCATCCAACCTGGTATGAATTGTCTTGATTTTCAGACCCAAATGATTGACAATATCAGAAAAGAATTTGAGCATAATTATGTTCAACAAATCTATGTCAGTGATGAATTATGGACAGCTATCGGCAGTACACAAGAAAATCTGATTAAACTCATCAATACAATAGCTGGTCATTTTAAAGCAGATGATCAGGCGGTACAACTTGCTGAAAACTTCATCAGAATATACGCGGAAACAGAAGAAAATCCTACGCAGATTGCTATTCGCATTTTAAAATCAGAAGTCAGAAATCAATTTATCCAATAATAGCATGAGGGCGTTTTTTGTTACATTGTTATTTTCTTTGTTTGTTTTTTCTTCCTGTACGCAAGATGAAACCTGCAGGGAAAAAACAGCTGTTTTATTACGTGCTGAATTTTACGGGTTCAATTCTGCCAATAAAATTAATATTGACAGTATAACGGTATTTGGTCTGCAACAAGATTCATTATATAAAAATGTCAAAAATATTAACAAAATTGCTTTACCATTGAACAATTCTGAAGAGCAAAGCATTTTTGTAATGAACTTAAACGGGACACATGATACCTTGCGTGTATCTTACACGAATGCTGATTATTTTATTTCGTACTCCTGCGGGATGATAATAACACATAAAATTGATACCGTAATTACGACGAATCATGTTATCAAAAATTTGAAAATAGTTAACCGGGATATAAACACAGCAGATGTACAGCATTTACAGATATTTTTTTAGTGTACTGTTAGCCTGTTGTGTTACGACAATATTAACCGGCCAGGAAGTAAAAAAGGAAAAGAACGACAGCACAAAAAGTTTCGTACTGAACAGCGTACGGGTAGAAGTTGATGTATCTCCCGTACTTACTACCTTTTTAAACCGTGGTGATATTTTTCATTACGAAGCTGCCCTGCAGGCTGAAATCAACAAACGTTTTTATCCGGTGTTTGAGATGGGTTATGCAGGTGGTAATAAGTTAACCAACTCTGGAATATCTTATAGTGGAGATGCTTTGTTTTATAGACTGGGAATGGATTTTAACATAATAAAGAATAAAACGGATAACAATAGTATAAATAATTTTTTTCTGGTGGGAGCACGACTGGGATACACGCATTTTAAATATGACATGTTGAATGTGAGTTTTGAGGATGATTATTGGGGAACAAGCATTCAGAAGGACATACAGAACAAATCGTCAAACTTGTGGTTTGAAATTACGGCTGGTATCCGGGTTGAAATATCAAAAAATTTGTATATTGGATGGACTGCCCGGATCAAAAACATGTTAACACAAACAGAAGTTGGAGCGTATAAACCCTGGTATGTAGCTGGATTCGGGATAAATGAAGATGAGTCAGTTTGGGGTTTTAATTATTTGATAGGATATAAATTTTAATACAAAAAATAAATTATGAATTCAATTGCAACATTAAACCGGGCAGCAGACAACATTCGAATCCTGGCAGCATCCATGGTTGAAAAAGCAAAATCAGGGCACCCTGGTGGTGCTATGGGAGGTGCCGATTTTATCAATGTATTATACTCGGAATTTCTGGTTTATGATCCGGAAAATCCGACCTGGGCGGGACGTGACCGTTTTTTTTTAGACCCTGGTCACATGTCTCCGATGTTGTATTCGGTACTTGCCTGTGCCGGCAAATACAGCCTGGATGAGTTAGCTCAGTTCCGTCAATGGGGCTCTCCTACTCCCGGGCATCCGGAAGTTGATGTAAAACGTGGAGTCGAAAACACTTCCGGTCCGCTCGGACAGGGACATGCGTATGCTGTGGGAGCCGCCATCGCTGCAAAATTTCTGAAAGCCCGTTTTGGAGAAGTAATGGGACAAACCATTTACACATTTATATCAGACGGAGGCATTCAGGAAGAAATTTCACAAGGAGCAGGCCGCATTGCCGGTCACCTCGGATTAGATAACCTGATTATGTTCTACGATTCCAACGACATCCAGTTATCAACCAACACTGATGAAGTAACCAGTGAGAATGTAGCCATGAAATACAAAGCATGGAACTGGCATGTAATCGAAATCGATGGAAATAATGCAAAACAAATCAGAAAAGCACTGACAGAAGCCAAGGCAGAAACAGCACGACCAACACTCATCATCGGCAAAACCATCATGGGTAAAGGTGCCAAAAAAGCCGATGGTTCAAGTTATGAACGCATGTGTGCCACACACGGTATGCCACTGGGACAAGCCGGCGCTTCATTTGAAGAAAGCATCAGGAACCTGGGGGGAAATCCGGAAAATCCTTTTGTTTTCTTTGAAGAAACCAGCACATTATATACCAAACGAGCAAAAGAATTAGCGCAAATCGTCGCTGTGAAATATGCTGAACAGGAAAAATGGGCAAAAGCCAATCCTGCTTTAGCAGAAAAACTGAATTTCTTTTTCTCCGGCAAAACCAATGTCAATTGGGATGCTATAACACAAAAAGCTAATCAATCAACACGTGCAGCTTCTGCAACTGTACTTTCAGAATTAGCTATTCAGGTGGAAAACATGATTGTTGCATCGGCCGATTTATCCAACTCGGATAAAACAGATGGTTTTCTAAAAAAAACCACAGCATTCAAAAAAGGAGACTTCAGTGGTGCTTTTTTACAGGCTGGCGTGGCAGAACTTACTATGGCATGTCTGTGTATCGGTATGAATCTGCACGGAGGTGTAATAGCTGCCTGTGCAACCTTCTTCGTGTTCTCTGATTACATGAAGCCTGCCATACGTATGGCAGCCCTGATGGAACAACCTGTGAAATTTATCTGGACACATGATGCTTTCCGCGTTGGAGAAGATGGTCCAACACACGAACCCGTAGAGCAAGAAGCCCAGATACGACTGATGGAGAAATTAAAGAATCACAACGGACAAAATTCAATGTTGGTGCTTCGTCCCGCTGACGTGGAAGAAACTACTGTTGCCTGGAGAATGGCGATAGAAAATACCCACACTCCGACAGCGCTCATTCTTTCCCGTCAGAACATTAACGATTTACCGGCAAAAAACAATCGCAAAGAAGAAGCACAACAAGCTAAAAAAGGAGCCTATGTGGTTAACTGTGATGGAAATCCGGATGTAATCCTATTAGCTTCAGGTTCTGAAGTTTCAACCCTGAACGAAGGAGCAGCCCTACTTCGTGCTGATGGCATAAAAGTACGATTAGTTTCCGTTCCATCAGAAGGTCTTTTCCGTTCTCAATCTTTAGCATACCAACAAAACGTCTTACCTGAAGGCATCAAAATTTTCGGTCTGACTGCCGGTTTGCCTGTTAATCTCGAAGGACTTGTTGGTTACAACGGTAAAGTTTTTGGTTTGGAGTCGTTTGGATTCTCGGCGCCCTATAAAGTATTGGACGAGAAACTCGGATTTACAGATCAGAACGTATATAAGCAGGTTAAATCCTTGTTATCATAAATTATACAGTATTAATTCAGAAAGGTGAGTAGAAGATAAATAATCTGGCACTCACCTTTTTTCTTTATAAAAAATCCCGGCCACATAATTTGTGACCGGGATTTAAAAAACGGCGGTTATCTACTCTCCCACTTTTAACGCAGTACCATCGACGTGACCGGGCTTAACTTCTCTGTTCGGAATGGGAAGAGGTGGAACCCCGGTGCTATAACCA
>JAQVNN010000098.1 GCA_028703105.1 Paludibacter sp.
GCAAATGTAACATTTTTTTCGATCGATTTATTCATTGGGCAAGAGTTTTTTTCACTTTTGTTCCGAACGAACAAAAAAATATTGTACCTTTGCATACGTAAAAATCGGGATGTAGCACAGTTGGCTAACTACTCTAACAACTGAAAACCTTTGCTACAAACGATTTCAGGAGTACCAAAAAATCAGGGTACAAGAAAGGGTACAAAGTTTTACCATTTGACCGACAAATCACTACTTTTCAAGTCCAATTTTTATTAATAAAGTTTAACGTTGTGGGGGTGCACCCCCTACGGGGTAGCATGTGTCGGCGGCTTCAATCCCACATAAAATTTTTCCCCATTTTTTCAAAATATTCATTCCCTCCAACAACTCCATTTCACCCTGGAAATGATGCGTTCACAAGTTGGAAATGAGTTAACCAATTGACAAACTGTATTACAACCAAAATGTACCACGACCAAGTGAATGAAACGCCACGAACGGCCAAAAACCTATTGCATATGTTAAACTTTTGTTGTATATTCGTTAATATATTTATAAATAAACTAATAAAAGTAAAAAATGAAAGGTAGAAAAAAATTTGAGGAACTGGAGGATGAGTTGGGAACAGAGAAGCAGATACTGACAATGGCGGAGGCTGTCATGTTTACGGGGTTGTCTCGTAACACCTTGTATCGGTTGACCCATCAAAAAAAGATAAGGCATTATAAACCCGGCGGCAAGCTGATAATCTTCAGGCGTAAAGACCTGGAGGACTTCATGTTTGCTAATCCGATTGAAGTAGAATAATTAAATAAAGTAGAATAACCAAAATAAAGAAAATGGAGAAATTAAATAAAAAGAATTCATTTGTGCTATACCACGACCTTATCAATGTGGTAGAGAAGCTGGCCAAAAAAGACAGGGAGGACAATACCAACAATGCGGGGGAATTATTCTTGCTTATCCTCGAATATGTAAACGGCGAGAACGACACGCCGCCAAACTTTATTGTAGAAATGGCATTCGAGCCTATCAAACACCAACTGAATCGAGATTTCGAGAAGTGGGACGAGACGAGACAGAAGAGAATCGATGCCGGGCGCAAAGGTGGAGAAAAGACGGCAGAACTTAGGCGGGAGCAAGCAAATCAAGCAAATGCTACGAGTGCTACAGCAAATCAAGCAAATGCTACTTCGGCTACCACCATACAAGTGAGCCAAGCCGGCACAGACACGGGGGAAACCGCCCGCAAAGCAAGTACAGGACTCAATTACAGCGATGATAATGATTTACCGTTCTAATTGTAGCAAATCAAGCAAATGCTACTTTTGCTATAGCAAATCAAGCTGTTAATGTAAATGTAACTGTAACTGTAAATGTAACTGTTTTAGAATAGAAAGAAGATGGAGAAGTTTCGCCAAAAAATAAGCTGGTACGGATACTACGGAGGAGAGCCCAAGGATTCAACTCTTTTTTGGTGCCTCACGACTGACAGGTACAAGAAGCAGGTTGATGCTATCCGCTCAATGAGTGATGCCGACATGAGGGCAAAGAAAAAGAAGCAGTTGCCGGGGTTCACACCGTCCGGATTGTTTGCTGAACGTAAGGCAAGGGGACTGATTAAACATTCAGGTTATATCTGCCTTGATGTTGACGCCAAAGATAACCCACATATAACCGACTGGCAGCAGTTCATCCATTATGTTGGAGGCAAATACAACTTCGTTGCCTATGCTGGATTGTCGGTATCTGGTAAAGGCTGTTTTTTGATTATTCCGATAAAGTACACAGAGAGGCACACACAACACTTTGATTCGCTGGTTGCCGAGCTTGCCCCTGTTGTTGTTGACCGGAGCGGACGGGATGTTAGCCGATACAGGTTCGTGTCGCACAACGAAAAACCCTATATCAATGAAGCTGCCGACGTTTACGGCAAATATATTGAGCCTGTTAGGGCAGTCCGCAGAGAGTATGCCGGTGCTGGCGATGGCGTACAGATGTTATATGATGCCGTTATGAATAGCGGAAAAAACATTACTCAGGATTACCGGGACTGGCTCACATTGGCATGTTCGCTTCGGCATGTACCCAACGGAAGGGAGATATTCCACGATTTGTCAACGATGGATGCAAGGTACAGCCGGGAGCAATGCGATGAACAGTTTGATGCCGTGAAAAGCGGAAGCGGGATAACCGTTTCATCTTTTTTTTGGCTGGCGAAAAAACATGGAATTCAGATAAAAAAATATTGAATATATGGGCGAAAAAATAAAACAAGAATTGATTGATAAATACGGGATGAGGTTTTTGCGCTCAACAAAGCACAACGAGATTTTCGATAGTGCTGATTGCGTACTAATCTGGAACAGGGAAACCAAATTAATAAAAGTAAAACCAAAAAATTTAGAGTTATGATTAAAGAAGAAGAAAAAGCACCCGTTTGGGCTGAAAAGTTAATGAACAGACTTGACGAGCTGGAAAAAAAGCTTGAAAAAAAAGAAGAGAAGCCGTTGTTTGCGGCACTACGGGCGGAGCTTGACATGGAGCGGGAAATGAACGGACTACCAGCGTTTAAGGAGGAAGCCAAGAAGCCGATTGATGATAGGTTCAGGGCACTACGTAATGATATTGATATGAGTAATTTTTAAAAAAAAGAGAAATGAAAAAGAAAGAAATGTTGTTTGATGAGGAGATTTTTGACGAAAAAGTTTACACCGACACCAAAAAAAAGTATGAAGATATGGCAGAGAAGTTGCCGGATTTACTGGCCTCATTGTCTGCAGAAGGACTGCCTGCAACCTGGGATTACTTCCAACAAATTACGGATGCTGACAACTCGTTTAAGCGATGGGTTGACGAGCAATATATGAAGCGTGTATCGTCGTTTGATTTCCTGCCGATGGACGAGAGGAACAGGATTATAGACACGTACGACGCACTCTTTGAGAGGCTGAAAGACGATGTTGCACAACTCAGGAGGATGAAACGGGAACGCTTGCCGTTATTCGATGCCAGCGGTTTAATCACCGTTGACATGGACAAGGTGGAGCAGATGGCACGCAAGGCAGCTACAACCAAGGTTAATGCCACAAAAATTCAAGCATACTGGGAACAGGTAAGCAAAGTTGTAGATGCTATGGCCGACCTGCGGAGCTTCGAAGATAGAAACAGTTTACCGTCCTTTGTAGATGATGAACTTGTTTTTACCAGGCAAGGCCGACCACAAAGATATAATTTGAGTTTATTTCTCAAAGAGGGCGGAGGCACGGATTTATTCCAGCAGATCACAGCCCCCTATTTCACTAAGAAGTAATTAACTGGCGGGGGAGCGGTTGCCGTTTCCCTGCCGATAAACCAAAAAATTATGGCAAGAATTATACCTATACAAGCAAAGATCACATTGCAGCAGACCATCAACGAACGGGGTGATTTTTACCCTGCCTGCATATTTTCAAACGATACGTTTGTCTCTCATTTCGAGGCAAGCCTAATTGTTTCCAAGGAACTGATAGACCCCGAGGCGATAGAATATTCCACGGTTGACAGTGTGCTGACCGGATTATCAGAGTACAGAGTATGGAAAGCTAACAAGCCGAAAACGGAACTTCCCACAGAGATAACGGAACATTTTTCCCTATTGCCGGATTCGGATTGCAATATTGAGATGTTGTTCCAGCCTCACAACAACATACCTACGGAGGCTATTCTATACAGCCACGGCGAAGTACTTAACATTGTAGATGCTTATAAGATGGCACTTGAAAAAGCCGATGCCGAACAGTCGGAGGCAATCCAACCATTGTATGACAGCTTCAACCGATTCCTGACGGACTGGGAGCTTAACCAACAGGCGACCGGGAGTTATTTTGCAACAGAGCAATATATATAGTCATGGCGTGGGGAGCAGTACAGGTAACAGCCAGCCAATGGATTTCAACAGGTATAATGCGGATTGACTTCCAACGTCCTGCAGGACTTGTAAAGACGGCAGATTACGACATTTTTTGCCAGTCCCTGACAAGCGGGCAAAGATGTGTTGTTACGGGAAGGTATTCCACATATTTTACGGTGGAAGTTAGGAACGGAAGCGGATCACTTGCTAACCTGGATTTTTCGTTTCAGATGGTGGGAAGTAATTACTAATAAGCTAAAAAACAAGAAGATATGTTAGAGTATGGCATAAATTTAAAGCCCGTCAAACGGTTCGTTCACTCTTTCTTTTTTCATTTCTGCTTGTTTGGGGGTGGGTAATTCCATCCCCTTTTTTATTAAATCATGTTAAACATGCGAAAAGTGCTAAATTCAACTCATAAATCACTTGAAAAAATATTACAAATTATGTTTGCATCACATTACACTTTATATAAACATGTTAGCGTATTATGCGTGGCAATAGTGTTAAGAAAATGCAAATAAAGTTTGTAAACATGCAAATAAAGTTTGCGTTAAATAACTGTAAATCAATTTGTTTAACCCGTTTTAAAGATATATATTTGCGGACAATCATTTTTAAAATTTTAATGATATGAAAGCTATTGAACTCACAAAAAAGTTAGAGAATGCCCCGGTTAGCGAAAGGGTAAAAATGTTATTGGAGGCTTACAACGATTTTAATGTAGCTACGAATAAAGTGTCCGATATTGCAGAATCGGTGTGGACTTATAGTTCCCTTGATGACAATTTAAGTCCGTTCCTGCTTGCGGTGGACGAGGCAAAGTTTAAGCTAAGTGAGCTGATCGGTTTATACATTTACGACAGTTTCTCATCGATTAAAGCGGTTGTATAATGTAAAACAAACTACACTACGGGGCGGGGGGTACACAATACTTCCCGCTTTGTTTTGCAGGCGTTATCCTAACCCCAACCAGATTGCTTATTTGCGGGGAAAGAGGTATGAGGCGGAGAAAAAGATTAGCACCGACAATTTAAGGGTAGGAACAATATCCCCGAAAGCCCAAATTGGGCACTCGGGCAAATCAATATTCAAAAGAGCAGAGGGGGCAAAATGAACCCTCTGCAGATCCAGCCAAAACAAACGAGAATTTAGCAAAAGAGTACGGGGTTAGTAAAAATGCCAATATGTTAATAGTGGTGGTACTCAACTTGAGAACCAGCAAAACAATCAACCAAAAACAAAAAGTACAGAGTGTTCAAGTTGAACACTCTGTAAAACCCACAAAAACAAGTGAAGCAATAGCCGATGAATACGGGGGTGTAGTTGATGAGTGACGAATTTGAAAAACAAAGTTATCAATCTGACAACTTTGTTTCAGATCCAGCCAAAACCAACAGGCACAACACCTGCAACCGAGAAGCGACCGAAAATTAAAACCCATCACATTTATCAATAATCACCCCTTTAGATATAGATAAAATCTATATGTAGATAGAAAAAATATATTGCGCACGGCAGTTAATTCCTAACTGTCTTGATTGCTGTCAATTAATCCCCGTGCCTTTTTATGGACGGCAAATGTACGGTGCTTGTTTCCCCGTAAAAAATACATGAGTTTTTCACTCGAATGATGAGATACGACCGCAGGAATATTGACTGCCTGACGGCCGTACGGCGGCATTTCAGGCGTTGTTTATGATTGGTCGGAGGTTGGTGTGGTGTTAATCTGAATGTGTTCTTAAATTATGCTTATAATTGAAGATTCCCGGCAGAACAAAATTATCCATCGGGGAAAACGACACATTTTAAGGCGATTTAAGGCACGATAATTATTTTTGTGATACAAGTATCGGGAAAAGACTGAAAGTGTCTTAAAATGGCTGAAAACAGCCTTAAACATTATTTAACAATAATTAATGTTGGTCGTCCGAAGCGGATTCCGAGAATAACCAATCTATAAACATACGATTCAATTTGTTTATCCGGGTAAAATCCTGTTCGATATAAACATCCGTAGTTTTCATATCCTTGTCAACATGATTCAGGCATTGTGCAACATCATCTTTGCTGATTCCGAGCCTGTTTCTCATGATGGATGCAACTGTACGCCTTGCATCGTAATAGTCAATATTCCACAGGAAACCGTTTCCGTGAAGTTTGTTGACCTGTCTTACAACCTGTTTCAGTCCCTCCAGGATTGCCTTGTTTAGCTGTTCAGGAGAAGCATACATTTGCGCAAATGGGCGGGTACAAATTTTAGTCCAATATTTGTTTATATATGGCTTTAATTCAGGTTGTACGGTGATTGAAATAAAAGCTTCATCGTCTCTTTTATGCTTTGTCTTGCTTCGTTTGTACTCAATGTTCCTGCCGACAGTTTCAAGCTGATACAAGTCTTTTGCGTTGGTGCCGAGAGACAACAGGGAGATCACGAACAGATCACGTGCCCTGTTTGCCCGGATTCCTGTTAATGGCGTTTCAATGATTGCCCGTAGCTGTTCCTTTGTCAATGCTTTTGTTTGTGGATATATAACTTTGGGTATTTCGTATTTACGGAACGGATAACGGAACGAATATCCCTTATACTCGTACTCGTCCATTATCCAATTATACACCGTCCTTATTTGGGACAAGTACAGGTTGATCCCACGGCTACCCATTGGCGTACCACGTTGGGTGATGGTGTTTGCAAGGTGTTTTTCGAACTCTTTCAACTTGTTGGGGGTGATATCATCAACCAATAGGCTGATGCCTGTAAACGCCTGTAAATGGTTGTATGCGGCTTCATAAATGCGGATGCTGGGCGAGTTGGTGTTTTCATCGATAAACTGTTTGAACAGCTTCATGAAGTCCAGGCTGTCCGGTCTGACTGTTCCCTTTAACAACAATGCCTTGATATCCTGCACGGTACAGTTGTTGGGAAGTACGCCATCATTTTCCGGTAGTTGTGCCTCACGGATTAATTTCTTATACTCTTCAATTTTTTTATTACAGATATCTAATATCGTAGCGTTTCCAATTTCGCCAATCCTTTTATTTGTTGATCTTTTTTTTAATTCCGTCTTCCCGGCAAATATTCCGGTGTCAATATTTGCATATTTTGATTCATAACCTATGCGAATAATTACGGAATAATTATTATCTTTGCGCAGTTTATTGAGATAAACAAGAGGTTGAAAGTTTATTTTCATTTGTAATGCTGTTTGATGTTTAAATTTTGGGTACAAATTTGGGTACAAAATTTTACACAAATATACAACATATTTTGATGCAAAAGTATGATTTCCTTAAACAGTCCGATTTCTTTAAACCTTTTTAAACAAAGGTTTTTGACGGCAAAAACAGCACCTACAAAAGATACCAAAAAATCATCGGGATGTAGCACAGTTGGCTAGCGCGCCACGTTCGGGACGTGGAGGTCGGGTGTTCGAGTCACCTCATCCCGACAATTTTCCTTCAACGATCTAATACACAGATGTTTATGGATGGTCGAGGTA
>JAQVNN010000099.1 GCA_028703105.1 Paludibacter sp.
AATCAGGCGGCTTTCTTTATATTTAACCATTAGTGTCCGGTAATGATATTTTTTAATTAAATAAAATAATTAACTTTGTGCTATATAAATTACAACAAGATGGAATATCCAACATTACAAGGGAAATTAATTATGCCCGAATACGGGCGAAACATACAACAGATGGTCAAACATGCCATGTCGATTGAAGATCGGGAGGAACGTACCCGCTGCGTGAAAACCATCATTAATATCATGGGAAATCTATTTCCGTATCTGCGGGATGTAAATGACTTTAAACACAAACTCTGGGACCACGTGGCTATTATGTCTGATTTTCAGCTCGATATTGATTATCCGTATGAAATAGTCAATGCTGATAATTTATATACCCGTCCCGAAAAAATTCCTTATCGAAGCCACAAGATGCACTACCAGCATTATGGAATAACCCTTGAAAAAATGATTGAAAGAGTGGCTGACTATGAGGAAGGAGAAGAAAGAACCGAGTTGATTCGTCTCATAGCCAATCAGATGAAAAAATGCTTTCTTGCCTGGAATAAAGAAGTTGTTGACAATCGTAAAATATTTGAAGACTTACGTGAATTATCAAACGGAAAATTAGATTTTACCGATGACACATTCAAATTAGTAGAGTCAAAGGATGTGCTTCACAACAAGAAAAACAAACAAAGAAAGAAATAATGGCCTCATTTAAAATTAAAGGAAAGCAAAAACTCTCCGGAGAAATAACCCCTCAGGGAGCAAAAAATGAAGCATTGCAGGTTATTTGTGCTGTACTGCTAACCGATGAAGAAGTCATCATCGACAACATCCCTGATATTTTAGATGTTAACAACCTGATCAATTTACTTGAAAAGATGGGGGTTGAAGTCAGAAAAATCAACCGTCACCGTTACGCTTTCAAAGCGCAAAAAGTAAATTTTGACTATTTACACACTCCCGAGTTTTATTCAAAAAGCGCTTCCCTTCGGGGTTCTGTGATGATAGTGGGGCCACTAATCGGACGATACAGGCAAGCTGTTATACCTAAACCCGGTGGCGATAAAATAGGAAGAAGACGACTGGACACGCATTTTATCGGCATCCAGAAGTTGGGAGCTGACTTCAGCTATGATCCGGACAAGAAACTCTATGAGGTTAAAGCAGATAAGCTCTCCGGTAGCTACATGCTGCTTGATGAGGCTTCAGTAACCGGAACGGCCAATATCGTTATGACAGCTGTACTGGCAGAAGGCACTACCACCATCTATAATGCGGCTTGCGAACCGTACGTACAACAGTTATGCCGGATGCTAAACCGCATGGGTGCAAAAATTTCGGGCATTGGTTCCAACTTTTTGACCATCGAAGGTGTTAAAAAACTGAAAGGATGCGAACATACTATCCTACCTGATATGATTGAAGTGGGGAGTTTTATTGGTTTGGCAGCGATGACCGGCTCAGCTATTATAATAAAAAATGTGGCATACGATGAACTGGGAATCATTCCGGATAGTTTCAGGAAATTGGGAATAACAATTGAACGCAGGGGAGATGATATTTTTGTACCTGCCCATAGCTGTTATACGATTGAGTCGTTTATCGACGGCTCCATTATGACACTGGCAGATGCGCCGTGGCCGGGATTAACGCCTGACTTATTGAGTGTTTTTCTGGTAGTGGCAACAAAAGCAAAGGGTAGCGTCCTGATTCACCAGAAAATGTTTGAGAGCAGACTTTTCTTTGTTGACAAACTGATAGATATGGGAGCTCAGATTATTCTGTGTGATCCCCACCGGGCAACGGTTATCGGACAAGGAGAAAATCTGCACCTGCGGGCTTCCAGGATGACTTCTCCGGATATCCGTGCGGGAATCGCGCTCCTGATTGCAGCTCTATCGGCTGAAGGTACCAGTATCATCGACAACATCGATCAGATCGACCGGGGATATCAGGATATTGACATCCGGCTGAAAGCATTGGGAGCTGATATTGAAAGAATAGAAAGTTAACAGATAATAAAATTTCAACCATTAAAATTATCAAATTTATGCTGGACAAAAAGATTGTGGATTTGATTAACAGTCAGATCAATAAAGAGTTCTACTCTTCGTTTTTTTACCTTGATATGGCAAATTATTATACCGATCAGAGTCTGAATGGTTTTGCCAATTGGTTTAACATCCAAACGCAGGAAGAATATGCTCACGCCATGTTGTTTTTACAGTATTTGCATCTGAACGGAGAAAAGGTGGTATTGGAGACCATCGAAAAGCCGGCAGTTGTGTTCAAAAATTATAAACACCCGCTTACCGCAGCCTACGATCATGAATTGCTGGTAACAAAATCCATCAACGCGATTTATGCCGTGGCTTTTGACCTGAAAGATTTTAAAACTATGCAGTTCCTCGACTGGTTTGTGAAAGAACAGACTGAAGAAGAACAAAATGTGGACGAACTCTGCAAACGTTACGATTTGTTTGCCGGTGATCCCCGTGGATTGTATATGCTTGATCAGGAAATGGCAGGTAGAATATATACGGCACCGTCATTAGTTATTTAGTGGTTAGCTGTAAGTGGTTAGTGGTCAGTTAATTAACCACTAACCACTATTCACTAAATAACTATTTGCTTAATCTCACCTATCACCTTCTGCGCAAACTGCTCTGCTTCGGTTATTGATCCGGCTTCTGAATAGATGCGGATAATAGGTTCTGTATTGGATTTTCGCAGATGTACCCAACCTGTCGGGAAATCGATTTTCACCCCATCAATATCATTTACTTCGTACTGCTGATATTTTTCCTTGATTCTTACGAGAATATTATCTACGTCAATCTGCGGTGTGAGTTCAATTTTATTTTTCGAAATGAAATAATCCGGATAGGTTTTTCTTAATTCGGAAACTTTCTTTCCTGATTTGGCCAGCAAACTGAGGAACAGGGCAATACCCACCAGGGCATCACGTCCATAATGACTGGCAGGATATATTACTCCACCATTGCCCTCTCCTCCTATTACGGCGTTGGTCGCTTTCATTTTAGCTACCACATTGACTTCTCCTACAGCCGCAGCATTGTATTCCATGCCATAGCGTTGTGTGATATCACGCAAAGCACGACTCGAACTGAGGTTTGAAACGGTATTACCAGGAGTATGTTGCAAAACATAATCCGCAACAGCCACCAGGGTGTATTCTTCACCAAACATAGAGCCATCTTCGGCAATGATGGCAAGACGATCAACGTCCGGGTCAACCACAAAGCCCACATCCGCTTTTCCTGATTTCATCAAATCAGAAATATCAGTTAAATGTTCCGGAAGCGGTTCCGGATTATGGGGAAAATGCCCATTGGGTTCACAATAAAGCTTTTCTATTTTTTTAACCCCAAGCGCATCCAGCAATACCGGTAAAGCAATGCCCCCTACTGAATTCACGCAATCAATGGCAACCGTAAATCCGGCTTTTCTAATCGCATCAGCATCAACCAGATCAAGTGCAAGCACACTCTCAACATGCTTTTGTGTATAAGTATTGTTTTCTGTAAGCTTCCCTAATTGATCCACCGCCGCAAAAACAAAATCATCATCTGCTGCTTTTTTCAAGACATCTTCGCCTTGTGCAGCATTTAAAAATTCTCCTCTTTCATTCAGCAATTTAAGGGCATTCCACTGTTTGGGGTTATGACTTGCCGTGAGGATAATTCCACCGGCAGCCTGCTCCATCGTAACAGCTAATTCGGTTGTCGGCGTAGTTGCCAGACCAATGTTAACCACATCGAAACCCATACCCAACAAAGTTCCGATAACAACCTGTCCAACCATCTCACCGGAGATACGTGCATCTCTTCCGACTACAATTTTATTTGAATCGATGGTTTTATTTTCACGGATATGTCGTGCATAAGCAGCGGTAAAACGAACGATATCGAGTGGACTTAGACCCTCGCCGGAAGTACCCCCAATGGTTCCTCTGATTCCGGAAATAGATTTAATTAAAGTCATAACTTTTAATAGATTTATGTAATAATTCGACAATCGGCTATGTTACTAATATTTCTGAATCCTGATTTTTATATCATAGGCAATGGGAGTAGCCGGTCTGCTGAAGGTAGAAAAGCCAATTTTTGAAGGAATAATTAGCTGCGCTTCGGCATTGTTGTATTTCATGTAGCCCACTGCTTCATGCCAGGCCTTACAGGCCTGCGAATAGTCCATATACCTAAACTTTAACGGATAAGTAAGATTGACCGTACTGTGATATGAGATTGTATCAGACTTGACATCCAACGTATATTGATCGTAACGTGTATTAATAATATCACCAGGTAAGACACTGTCTTTTGTGTAAAAATCACCCCGATTTGTCAATCGATAGTACAATCCGGTTTTTTTGTTGTGATAAAAAACTTTATCCGGCCAGGGAACGGTTGCCGGCATTTCTGTAACCAGCAGAATATTCTGACGCGAAATAAAATCGTCTATCAACTCCTGTTCAGCTTTAAGTTCTTCAGCATAAGTTACATTGTCGTCCTTACAGGCGACGAAGATAAGGGTCACAACTAATGCAAAGAAGAAATTTATATGCAAATGTTTCATTTAAATATGTTATTTTTTTGTGGTTAGTGGTTAGCTATAAGCTGCTTTCCGTTATTCGCTAATTATCTTATATTTGCAATACTCATAATATCAGCAAACACTCCGGCAGCAGTAACACTGGCACCGGCGCCATATCCCTTGATAATCATCGGATAGTCGTAATAGCGTTCCGTTTTGATCATGATGATGTTGTTACTTCCTTCGAGTTCATAGAACGGATGGCGCATATCTACCTCCTGCAATCCAACGAGACAATCGCCGTTTTCCATCGTTGCCACAAAACGGTAACGTTTACGCTCAGCATCTAGTCTCTGCCGGATACTTTCAAACTCTGCATCCATTTCATGAATGGTATTCCAGAAATCATCCAGTGTTCCTTCAAAATACCGTTGGGGAATAAACAAATTTTTCTTTACGTCACTTTGTTCTACTTTATACCCTGCTTCACGGGTAAGAATTACCAGTTTCCGAATAACGTCTGTACCACTAAGGTCAATCCTTGGGTCAGGTTCAGCATAACGTGCTTCTTTAGCCATCTTGATAGCTTTACTCAAAGGAATTTCAGCACTGATGGTATTGAAAATAAAATTAAGTGTTCCTGAAAGTACCGCTTCCAGTTTTAAAATTTTATCCCCTGAATTTACCAGGTTATTCATTGTATTGATAATTGGCAAACCAGCTCCCACATTGGTTTCAAACAAAAATTTAATTCCTTTTTTTCGGGCAATGTCTTTCAATTCGGCATAAGTGGCATAATCTCCTGAAGCTGTAATTTTATTGGCGGCTACTACAGATACATTGTGTAACAAAAGTTCTTTATACAAAGCTGCAACATGATAACTGGCCGTACAGTCCACAAAAACAGAATTAAAGATATTCATCTCCAGGATACCATTCAATATCACCTCTGGCGATGAAGAAATGCCATCGGCAGCAAGCACTTCCCTGTAATTACTCAAAGCAACGCCATCCCTGTTGAAAAGCACTTTATTTTCATCGGCAACACCCACTACTTTAATATTAAGGTTATTTTGAATTCTCAGTTTAGGTTGCTGTAACATAATTTGATCCAGCAAACCACCCCCGACAGTTCCTGTCCCTACGAGAAAAATATTTAACTCCTGATATTCCGACAAGAAAAATACTTCATGAATGACATTCAGTGCTTTCCGTAACGATTTTGAATCAATAACAAAAGATATATTGGTTTCGGATGCTCCCTGTGCAATAGCTACGACATTCACACCGCTACGGCCAAGTGCACCGAACAATTTTCCGGAAATGCCCGGAGTTCGCTTCATATTATCTCCTACCACAGCAATGGTAGCCAAATCTTTTTCTGCTTGAACTGAATTGATTTCCCCGATAGCCAGTTCATGTGCAAACTCATCAGCAATAACCTTTGTTGCCAAATCAGCTTCAGCATTGGTAACTCCGATTGATATGGTATTTTCAGACGAAGCCTGCGAAATAAAGAAAGCAGATACTCCCATATTTGCCAACGCACCGAACAATCTTTTGCTTACACCGATGACTCCTACCATACCTAATCCCTGCATGGTTACGAGGGCAGTGTCATTGATAGATGAAATGCCCTTTACCGGCTGATTGCTCATATCTTTTTCGCAAGAAATATAAGTTCCGGGAGCTTCCGGGTTAAACGTATTTTTTATCAAAATCGGGATATTCTCATGATATGCCGGAAAGATAGTAGGAGGATAAATCACTTTTGCACCATAATTGCAAAGCTCCATCGCCTCAATATAACTTAAGTTATCTATCACATACGCTTTACTGATTACACGTGGATCAGCTGTCATGAATCCATCCACATCAGTCCATATTTCGAGCTTTTCTGCATGCAGTGCAGCTGCCAGAATTGCTGCGGTATAATCAGATCCGCCACGCCCCAGATTAGTAATCACACCCGAATCTTTATCTGTCGCGATAAAACCGGGACAGACTGTTAGCACTGGTTTATCCGGGAAAAAATTAAGGATTAACGCATTGGTAGTTTCAATATCAAGCGTGTGCTTTCCAAAAGCTGAATTTGTTTTAATAAAATCAGGCGAATAAGCATAAGCAGCACCTTCAATCACATTGGCCATGATAATGGATGAAACTCTTTCGCCAAAACTTACAATAAGATCTTTTGTTTCCTGTGAAAGTTGTTTTGATTCAGTTGCTTTTCTGTAAACAGACAACAGTTCGTCAAACATCAACCGGACTTTATCTTGGATTGTATCAGCCTTAGACGCAGGCATTACCCCTTTGATTACATCAAAATGACGTTTCACCACAGCATCAAATTCCGTTTCATAGTTTTCTCCTCTGACTGCCATATCGGTCAACGCGATCAACTTATCTGTTACTCCCACCAACGCTGAAACCACTACAATTACGGGGTCTTTTTCCTTTTCAACGATGCGTTTTACGCTCAAAATGCTTTCTACGGAACCTACGGATGTCCCGCCAAATTTCATTACCTTCATCTTATCTATAAGCTTATTTTATGAGCTTGCAATATTAGCGATTTTTCCGCAATAATTAAGAGGATTTCTTATTTTTTATTTCATCTGTTGGAATTTCAGGAAATTTATACTACTTTTGCAGCGCTTTTTTGACAAAAAGGATGGTTATTTTATACTAAAAAAAGTTGGTCCGGTAGCTCAGCTGGATAGAGCAACAGCCTTCTAAGCTGTGGGTCGTGGGTTCGAATCCCGCCCGGATCAC
>JAQVNN010000100.1 GCA_028703105.1 Paludibacter sp.
GAAGTTTCGAACTTTGATCCGGTTACAATTACATCTTCCAGTTGAACGGAATCTTTTACCATTTCCCGGGCATAAGGATGCCAGACTATCAATGCTAAAATAATTACTGATATGTATTTTTTCATTTCCTTCGGAATTATCGTGTTCTTTTTTATATAATGACAGCACAAAAGTAAATAAAAACTGTTTACTACAAAATCTAAAAAAAACACTTCCCATTGCACTTTAATGATAATGACAAGTATTTTATCATCAAATAGCTTTATATTAAGATTGAACGATGGGATAAGCTCAAATGTGATTACCCATCTTGGCTTTTCAGCTCTTATTTCAAAAAAAAAACGGCAAGATGTTTGTATGTGTTATCAAACATTAACGTTCGACAAGTACTTATAACGTACCTGTTTTCTTTAAATTCATATATTAACACATTAATAAAAACTTTATGCGACGCATCTATTTACTATTTGCTATTTCAGTACTGCTTTTTAGCGCATGCGAGACTGTCTCATATCCCGAGGATCTCACTACAAAACAAGTTTTCTCATTTCAGGTCAGGGCGGCCGATTGGACACCAATAACTGACCAGGCGGGTTTAAATCTTTATTACCGTTGCCGGTTTAACCTGGATGGGATATCAAGTTACATGATAAACAATGGAGCGGTAATGGGATACATCGAACTCAACGGAGCTCAGCAGGCACTGCCTTACACCCGTCATTTTGAAAATAGCAACGGAAATTTTTGGAATCGGACGGTGGATTTTGACTATTCTCAAAACGACATCCATTTTTATGTAACCAACAGTGATTTTGTCGCAGATCCGCCCGAAACCATGTATTTCAGGGTTGTATTTATATGGTAAAACACGAACAAACAACATCTACCGCAACAATTTTTTCATCAAATTAAATTTTGCCGCACTGTGGGGAAAGTATTTCAAACCCGCTTCGAACCAGGTCGGTTTATCAAGTATGCTTTTGTAATGTGAGAATGTTCTGAAACCATATTCACCGTGGTAAGAACCGATGCCACTTTCTCCTACACCGCCGAAAGGCAATTTATTATTACTGATATGCATGATGGCGTCGTTCACGCATCCTCCGCCGAACGACACTTCATGCATTATTTTATCACGGAGTTTTTTATCACGCGTGAAAACATAGCATGACAGCGGTTTCTCCCGGCGTTTTACTTCAGTAATCATGTCATCGAGAGCGTCGAAAGGTATAACCGGCAATATGGGACCAAAAATCTCTTCCTGCATCACCACATCGTCGAAACTAACCTCATCCATCACTGTCGGTTCAATTACACGGGTTTGCATATCGTAATTTCCACCGTACACCACCTTATCCTGATTGATATAGCCAATCAATCTTTTCATATTTTTCTCGTTGATTATCTGAACATAATTCTGATTTTCAATGGCGAACCGCTCTTTTTTGATTTCAGCAATAAGTTGCTGCATAAACTTATCCTTCAGGGAACGTTTCACCAGTATATAATCCGGTGCAATGCAAGTCTGACCGGCATTCACAAACTTCGCCCAAACCAAACGTCTCACATACATGTTCAGGTTTTTATCATCGAGGATAAAAGCCGGACTTTTACCGCCCAGTTCGAGCGTAACGGGCGTAAGATGTTGTGCCGCTGCCTGATAGATAATGCGACCAACCGGCACACTGCCGGTGAAGAATATCTTATCGAAACGCTGTTCGAGTAACTGTTGTGTTTCTGCAACACCACCTTCAATAACCGTGAAAAATTCAGGTTCAAAATTTTGATTCACAATTTCAGCCATCAACCGGCTCGTATTAGCGGGTAATTCACTCGGTTTCAATATGACCGTATTTCCAGCCGCGATGGCAGCAATGGCCGGCGCAAACGACAACTGATATGGATAATTCCAGGCTCCGATGATGAGCGAAACTCCCAACGGTTCCGGCAAAATGTAACTCCTACCCGGCAAATTCACCAGATCAGTCGGCACCCGTTTCCGCGATGCCCATTGCTCGATTTTCTTAACCGCATCATTGATTTCAAGATACAACAAGGCAATTTCAGTGGAATAATTATCGAATGCAGATTTACTGAAATCAACATAAATAGCTTCCTCCATCCGTTGCTCATTCTCCTGCAATAAACTCTTTAGTTTTTTCAGCTGTTTTATTCTGAAATTGATATCTTTGGTTTCATTGGAATTGAAAAAACGGCGTTGTTTGTTTACGAGTTCTTGCATAAGGCATTTGTTTTTAATGCTAGTAAAGGTAATTATTTTGCATCAAATCCATGCATATTGAAAATTTTTGAACTTTTCCTGAATCTGGCTGTCAAATCCCTCAACGCACCATCCTCCACCCTGTAAAACCGCTGATTGGTCTCCGGAGCATCTAACCCGCCCAACTTTTCAACATAGGGGCCGAGTTTTATAAAGTCGAAACTACCGGCATCACAATGCTCCGGCAGTTTCGGTTTTCCTGAATACCAGGCCGTTTTCAAGCGATTACGGGATATTGTCCGGATATAAAGCGAAAGTTTTTCCACCGCCTGCGGATCGGCATCGCCCCCCATGAAACAAACGCAGGTAATGGCATCACCATATCTGACAAGAAGTTTATCAATCACTTTTTGATCCAGTTTTTCTCCTGCATCTTCCTGCAAATGGGGACTATGACATCCCTTACAGCGATTGGGACAATTCGACAGGTTGATAGCAAGTGTCACTTCGCCCGGGACTTCCTGAAAAACAATATTATAGCTGAGATATCGTAGCATAATGTCTTTTTGCAGCTTCTACCTGCCTGCTTTCTGAAAAATTACTTACACGCTTCATATACCCGATGATGCGGGTCAGGTAATCCAGATTCCGGCTTTTGCAAACCGGACATTCCTTCAGGTTATTTTTGTCGATATGTCCGCAGTCGTTACAAACGGTATTCGGAATATTAAAGGTGAAGTAATTACAACCTTCCTGAATGGCTACCCGCAACAACTGCTTGTATTGCTCCTTGCTCAAATGTTCATCTAAGTTCATGTGCAGGGCAGATCCACCGGTTAGGTGTTTAATGTATTTTCGTCCGTGCAACCTGAATTTATCCACGATGTTCAACGATTCATCCTCCACGATGTAGAAATAGCTGTTGTAACAATCCCGGTTCGATTTGAATCCATCCCGTTTGTCCCATTTGGCATGTTTTACGCCCACATTTTCTGCCGGAATCATCTCGCAATTAAACATCACATCTTTGGTGCGGTATTTTTTATTGTAAGACTCAATCAGTCCGAGTACCTCCTGCACAAACAAGGCGTACCTTGGGTTATCATTGATTTCAACACCCAGAAATTCAGCAGCTTCCACCAATCCATTCACACCAATGGTCAGGTATTGCCGGCTCATGTTGATGTATCCCGCATCAAACAAGGGAAGCATACCCTTCTCTTGCATGTATTTCAGGTTTTCGTTGTAAGCCATCTGCACCTTATGCACCAAATCCACCACCTCTTCGAGAAAGAAATGATAATGCATACCCCGTCGGGCAGCATGCTGGATGCATCGGTTCAGGTTGATGGTCAACACACTTTTAGAACCAGTAGAAACACCTCCGGCACCCAGCGTATAACTGAAACCATTGTCGGTAATCTCGTTGCGCAGGCGACAGCAACTACTTAAAGAGTCGGCATTGTCGCTCATGTAGGTAAAGAACGAATGTCCTTCTGCATACATTTCAGCTGTAAAGTCGCCGTATTCCCTGTCTTTTACATCTCCGTTTTCACTCAGCAAAGCCATTGTTTCCACCGGGAAAGTCAGCACGGTTTTCGTACGTTCCTGGTTAAACCATTTCATGAAACGTTTTTGTAGCCAGTTCAGCGACTCCCAATGCGGCTTACTGCCGTTGGGAAACACAAAGTTTTCAAACAAACTATTGAAATAATAACGGTCGTAATACGAGATATTCCAGAACACCGCCTGAAAATTCCTGGCTCCGGTAGGCTGATTGATGGAATACACGATCTGTTCGAAATAATCGGTAATAACCTTATCCAGCGTGCGTTGCTTCTTCGACAAATCAACAATTTTATCTGATTCGAGATAATAGTCTTCTCCAAATTCCAACCCGATAAAATAGTTCATGTACATCAGGAATTCCGGGGTAGCACAGGCTCCACTCAACATACTCGACACCATGAATACCATATTGATAAAACCTCCGCAAAATGATTTGAGGTTGGTTGGCGCTTTGGAATTACCGCCAATAGAAGTAGTTCCGCCAATCAGCCAGGGGTACATGGTAATGCTGGCGCAGTAATTAGCCAGACTGGTTTCGTCGTTTTTATAAATATAATGGTTGTTCAGCAAATCGATATAACGATCCGCAATTTCTTTTCCGTACATTTCTTTGATGCGGTCGGTGAGCAAACGGCGATTCAGACGGATAAAATTCGATTTAGGGAGTTCGCCGATGAGTGTAGCCATGTTTTTGTTTTCTACATTGGCATTGGCATCATATTTACTTCCCGAAGCAGCATTACGGGCATCACAGTAATCCATCAAAAATTCCAGTTTATCACGCACCTCTCTGTCTTCCAAGTGTTTTTGGCGATACAACATATACGATTTTGCCACCGCGTAATACCGCTCCGACATCAGCGCAATTTCCACCTGATTCTGGATTTCCTCTACCGTGATATCATGCGCGATATTGACCCTGCAAAGAATATTCGCGATGACTTCCTCTGTCGCATAAGTCCCGACCGACAAAAATGCTTTCCTGATCGCACTTTTGATTTTTTCAATAGAAAAAGCTTCTTTTTTCCCGTCTCTTTTGATAATGAATGTCTCCATGTTGTTGCAGCTGTTTTATTCGAATTTTCAAACCTGTCAGGTTTTTAAAACCTGACAGGTTTAAATGATGATTTAACGAGATTATAATTTCCGGAGAAAAAAGGACAATTATTCCGCAACAAAGCAGCCACAGAATCCTTTGCTTTTCTCCCGAAAGCTACGAATCAATGACAAACGGCAGGTCTTCTGACTTGTTCCGGTTTCGAACGGCCTTCCCGGTGTTTAACCAGTGGCAGGGGATGTTCTCCACCCTATTTCCGGGAAAAGACTTAAGCTTTTCTCCGGGGAACTTACAGCTACGGGGATAGCTCCCGATTTTCACGGGATTCCCTTTTAATCCGGTTTTATCCGGAACCGTATGCGATACAAATATAGAGTTTTTATTTCGACAAACAGACAAAAAGGAAAATATTATTTTTCAACAGACAGATGAAGTTTTCTATTTTACTTTTTATTGTTTTGATTTAATGAACATTACCTTCTTCAAAATACAATAATATTTTCCATTTTGATCTTTCATAGATTACTTGAATTTAATGAAAACATTTATCTGCACTTTGAAAAACATGATGCCTTTTTCCAGACCTGTCAGGTTTTTAAAACCTGACAGGTCTGATATCAACTTCTTTCTTTTGTAATTAAATGATGAACTTTCCCTTGCTATTTACTGTTAAGCAATAAATAATTATTTTTGTAACCGTAAATGCATAATCACAATTCCCATATAATACGCTTCCTGCGGATTGCATTGCTGTTGTTCTTCATCGGACACTACAGCAATTCAACCATGTTCTACCACACTCACGAGGTGGACGGCAGGACGTATTGTCACTCGCATTTCTTTGGATTAAAATCCGACAAAGGGGTACCGGTTGCATCTCATACCCATACAAACAGTCAACTTCAGCTGATTGATACATTCAACACAATCAATCTGACCGACGAACTTGATTTTCCGGAAATTCCGGTGCCGACTATCCAATTTTCAGCACCAAAACCGGCTGATTTATCACGAAAACCTCACCTTATTCCCGCACTACATATTCGTTTACGCGCACCTCCCGCTTGCTGAACAGACATTGCTTTTATTGACATCTTACATTTTATTTTCCAGACCTGTCAGGTTTTAAAAACCTGACAGGTCTGATATCATCGTTTGTAGTTTAATTATAAAAATGATAAAATGAGACACTTATTATTATTATTCGCTATAGCTTTATTAAGCCTGATATCTTACGGGCAAAGAAAAACCGACGCCAACATTGTCGGAGACGTAAAAGACTCTAAAACAGGAGAGCACATTCCCTTCATCAATGTAACCATCAACAATACAGTTATCGGTACTAGCACAGATGCGACGGGACACTATTTCCTTAAGAACCTGCCGACCGGGACATTTACCATGCGGATAAACGGGATCGGATACAAAACGGTGGAAAAGGACGTAGTATTGGAACCGGGTAAAACAATTGAAGTAAATTTTCTGACAGAAGAAACATCTTTATCGCTAAACGAAGTGGTGGTCAGTGCCAACCGTAACGAGACCAACCGTAGAGAGGCTTCAGTAGTGGTAGGAGTTGTGAGTCCGAAAATATTTGCTGCAACCAATTCAGTTTGCATTGCCGACGGACTCAACTTTCAACCCGGCTTACGGGTGGAAAACAACTGCAACAACTGTGGTTTCACCCAGATACGAATCAACGGACTAGAGGGACCATACTCCCAGATTCTCATCGATAGCCGGCCAATTTTCAGTGCCTTATCAGGAGTATATGGATTAGAACAAATCCCTGTGAACATGATAGAGCGGGTTGAAGTGGTACGTGGAGGTGGTTCGGCCTTGTATGGCTCCAATGCTATTGCAGGCACCATCAATATTATAACCAAGGAGGCGCTCAACAACTCATTTACGGCTGGGTATAATTACGAAAGAATTGGTGGCACCACATCGGACAATGCCGTCAACCTGAATACCTCCATGGTGAGCGACGACAACAAAGCCGGCATGTATTTGTACGGATCTTACCGCAACCGCCTACCGTACGACCACAATGGTGACACCTTCTCTGAGGTGACCCGGCTGCTGAATCACACCACAGGGATGCGCTCCTATTACCACTTGAGTTCACAAAGCAAACTAACGCTGGAGTATCATAACATCCATGAATTCAGACGCGGCGGCAATGATTTTCACCTGCAACCCCATCAAACCGACATTACAGAACAGGTTGAACACGAAACAAATGGTGGTGGACTGGCATACAATTGGTTTAGCCCCGATGCTAAACAAAAACTGAACGTTTACACTTCGCTGCAACAAGTACTACGTCAGAGTTATTACGGCGCAG
>JAQVNN010000020.1:0-2342 GCA_028703105.1 Paludibacter sp.
GAGCGAAGAAGTGTACTTATTCGCTCCGTGGAATGGCTGATTTCAAAACAAAAATACTGGAACATAGCTTTGAGGGTATGTTGTTGGACATAAACGAAAAAGAAGTGAATGTTTCGTTCATCGGGAAATTTAATGCCAGTAACCTGACGGCCGTATATGGCGCTGCCATATTGTTGGGTGCTGATGAAATGGAAACGCTGAGGATCATCAGCTCGCTGAAGTCGGTCTCCGGACGTTTTGAAACCCTGCATGCCCCTTCAGGATTCACGGCTATCGTGGATTATGCGCACACGCCTGATGCCCTGAATAATGTCATTTCTACCATCAACCAGATTCTCCAGGGAAACGGTCGCTTGATTACCGTGGTCGGTTGCGGCGGCAACCGGGACAAAGGGAAACGACCGATGATGGCAAGAGAAGCGGTGGATGGAAGCTGGAAAGCCATCCTGACCTCAGATAACCCGAGGTTTGAAGATCCGCAGGAGATATTGAAGGATATGACTGACGGGTTGGATGCGGTGCAACGAACCAAAGCCCTGACCATTGTCGATCGTCGTGAAGCCATCAAAACCGCCTGTGCTCTGGCAAAGCCTGGCGACGTTGTCCTGATTGCCGGCAAAGGCCACGAAAACTATCAAATTATCCAGGGAGTGAAATATCATTTTGATGATAGGGAGGAAGTAAAGTTAGTGGTTAGTGGTTAATTAACCACTAACCACTAACCACTAACTAACCATTATCCACTAACCACTAATCACTACATTATGCTCTACCACCTCTTTACATACTTAGACAAAGCGTTCGATTTTCCCGGAGCCGGGATGTTCAACTACATATCGTTCCGAACAGGAGTGGCATTTATCTTGGCATTGATGTTATCTACCCTTTTTGGAAGAAAGATCATTGATTTTCTTCAGAGAAAGCAAATTGGAGAGATAATACGCGATTTGGGATTAGAGGGACAAATGTCGAAGAAAGGTACCCCCACCATGGGCGGTATCATCATCATCATTGCCATTCTGGTGCCAACGTTGCTGATGACTAATCTGACCAACATCTACATCCTCCTCATGATTATTACGACAGTCTGGTTAGGAGCTATCGGTTTTCTCGACGACTACATCAAGGTGTTCAGAAAGAATAAGGAAGGATTGAGCGGAAGATTTAAAATCGTGGGACAAGTCGGTCTCGGACTGATAGTTGGATTGACCTTGTATTTAAGTCCGGATGTGGTGATACGTGAAAATATTGAGATAAAAGGAAATACCAATCGTGTGGAAGAGGTTCATTATACGAAAAACGAGGTAAAATCTACCAAATCCACCATCCCATTCTTCAAAAACAATAACCTGAATTATGCGGATGCATTCAAATCAGCAGGAGATAAATCGCAACTATATGGATGGATTTTCTTTGTGTTGATTGTGATATTTATTGTTACAGCGGTATCTAACGGTGCGAACATGACGGATGGACTGGATGGACTGGCAACGGGATCCTCGGCCATTATAGGGGTCATTCTCGGGATATTGGCCTATGTGTCGGGTAACGTGAATTATGCCGGTTACCTGAATATCATGTACATTCCCGGCACGGGAGAAATGCTGGTGTTTGCGGGCGCTTTCATTGGTGCTACCATTGGTTTTTTGTGGTACAATGCCTTCCCGGCACAAGTGTTTATGGGCGATACGGGCAGTCTGACCATCGGCGGTATTATCGCGGTATTTGCTATTGCTATCCGCAAAGAATTGCTGATCCCCATCTTATGTGGTGTGTTCTTTGTTGAAAATCTGTCGGTGATGTTGCAGGTGGGATATTTTAAATATACGAAGAAAAAATACGGAGAAGGAAAGCGGATATTCAAAATGGCGCCTTTGCATCATCATTATCAGAAACCGGGCGACGGAAGTGTTCCTGCATTGATTCAGCATCCCAAAACAGCTCTTCCTGAATCGAAGATTGTGATCCGGTTCTGGATTATCGGGTTGATTCTGGGTGCGCTGACGATTATAACGCTGAAGATTAGATAATATTATACTAGTGGTCAGTGGATAGTGGTTAATTAATTGGAAAACTGAGAGCGAATAATAAAAATCAACAAGTGGCTTCCGGAGGAAGCGTAGTTTAGTAACCAGTAAGCTTGCTTACTGGATTATGGAAGAAACACCACTTCACAGAGCTGCCGTAGGTAGCAAACTGACTGGAGATATAAAATAAAGATGAAAAGAATAGTAATATTAGGTGCAGGTGAAAGCGGAACGGGTGCAGCAGTGCTCGCAAAGCAAAAAGGTT
Organism: Paludibacter sp.; assembly: GCA_028703105.1. Classification (GTDB taxonomy): domain Bacteria; phylum Bacteroidota; class Bacteroidia; order Bacteroidales; family Paludibacteraceae; genus Paludibacter. The sequence continues at coordinate 2,293 of JAQVNN010000020.1, forward strand.
TTGATGTTTTTGTGTCGGACTTGTCCACAATAAAATCATCGTATAAAGGT
>JAQVNN010000020.1:2442-17832 GCA_028703105.1 Paludibacter sp.
AAAGATGAAAAGAATAGTAATATTAGGTGCAGGTGAAAGCGGAACGGGTGCAGCAGTGCTCGCAAAGCAAAAAGGTTTTGATGTTTTTGTGTCGGACTTGTCCACAATAAAATCATCGTATAAAGGTATGCTGGACGAACATCAGATTACCTGGGAGGAGAAACAACATACCGAATCGCTTATCCTGAATGCTGATGAGGTGATTAAAAGTCCGGGTATTCCGGATAAGGCTCCGCTGATGGAAAAAATCGTAGCGCAGGGCATTCCGGTTATCTCCGAGATAGAGTTCGCAGGTAGATATACGGATGCCAAAATGATTTGTATTACGGGAAGTAATGGCAAAACAACTACGACGTCATTGATATACCACATTCTGAAACATGCAGGTCTGGATGTAGGATTGGCAGGAAACATCGGGAACAGCTTAGCATTACAGGTTGCACTTGAACCTCATGCCTATTACGTGATTGAGCTCAGCAGTTTTCAGCTTGACCATATGTATGAGTTTAAAGCTGATATAGCTGTGTTGCTGAATATTACGCCCGATCATCTCGACCGCTATGATTACGAATTTCAGAAATACGTGGATGCTAAGTTCAGAATTACACAAAATCAGACGGAAAAAGATGCCTTAATTTATTGGGAAAAAGATCCTGTAATTCAAAGAGAATTAGCTAAAAAGAAAATTCAATCAGCGATTTATCCTTTTGCAATAGAGAAATCAGAAAAGACTAAAGCATTTGTAAAAGAAGAAAAACTAATTATCGATACCCTAAAAACATTATTTGTCATGCCAACATCAGCATTAGCGCTTCAGGGAGTTCACAACACGTACAATTCCATGGCTGCAGGTCTGGCAGCTACAGTGCTCAACGTAAAAAAAGAAACCATCCGGCAGTCCCTGCTCGATTTTCAGGGCGTGGAACACCGGCTCGAGTATGTTGCGATGGTTCGCGATGTGAAGTTCATCAACGATTCAAAAGCAACAAATGTCAATTCATGCTGGTATGCCCTGCAAAGTATGAAAACACCGGTTGTGCTGATACTGGGGGGTACCGACAAAGGCAATGATTACCGTGAAATCGAGGACATGGTACGGGATAAAGTCCGCGCCCTTGTGTTCCTGGGTGTTGATAATAAACCATTGCATGCCTATTTCGACGGGAAAAAAGAGTTGATCGCGGATGCCGTTTCGATGGAAGAAGCTGTAACTAAGGCCTATCATTTTGCAAAAGAGGGAGATACGGTGCTGTTGTCGCCTTGTTGCGCCAGTTTCGATTTGTTCGAAAACTACGAAGACAGGGGACGCCAGTTTAAGCAATGCGTGAGAGCGCTTTAAGCAGTGGTCAGTGATTAATTCTTGGTTTAAGAGTTTAATGTTTTAAAAGTTTAAAGGGTAAATAGCCAGGTTTCAATTGCCCCATAATCAATTGCCCCATAATCAATTGCCCCGGGTTTTAACCCGGGGAATAAGAGAATAGAAGAATAAAGAACAAGACAATAAAAAAGTTGAGAAGAAATTGATAAACAATAAACATGGATTCAATATTAAAGAAATACCTCAGAGGTGATGCAGTGATTTGGGCTGTGTTCATTGGCTTATGTTTTATTTCGGCGGTTGAAATGTTCAGTGCGTCGAGCACATTGGCATTCAAGTCGATCAACCATACGGCACCGATGTTACGCCACGTGTTGTTTCTGGGGATGGGAGCACTCATTGCTTTTGTGGTGCATCTTATCCCGGCAAAATACATCCGTATCAGCGCTTTTATATTACTGGCTTTTTCGATGGTGACCCTTGTACTGGTGCTTTTCAGAGGAAAAACTGAGAATGATGCTACGCGTTGGTTGCAGATTGGTGGGTTTCAATTTCAGCCTTCGGAATTAGGAAAACTATCCTTGATTATCATCGCTGCCGATTTTATTGCCAGAATAAAAAATTCAGCAGAAAATGAGCATAAGTTTTTCAGAATACTGATGGTTTTATCAGGAATTGTTTGTTTCCTGATCTTACTCGAGAATTTTTCAACTGCCGTTTTGCTTTTCGGAGTGATATGGATCATGATGTTTGTCGGAAAAATATCAATCAGGAAACTATTCCTGATCATTGCGGCGATTGTCGGTTTGGGTGTATTTGGATTTGGAGCAGTGAAGATTTTCCCACAGGAAAGTATGCCGAAGATGTTTGACCGAGCTTATACCTGGGTAAACCGCATCGACCGTTATCTTACAGAAGACAAGGAATCCGAAGATAAGTATGTGATTAATGATGAAAATCTTCAGGTACAGCATGGTAGGATAGCCATTGCACGGGGAGGAGTGTTTGGCGTTTTTCCGGGCAACAGTGTACAGCGGGACTTTCTACCTCAGGCTTATTCCGATTTTATTTACGCAATTATCGTGGAAGAGATGGGGCTAGTAGGAGGGATATTGGTCATACTTCTTTACATGGTCTTGCTTTTCAGGGCAGGAAGAATAGCGACTATGAGCAGAACTGTTTTCCCTGCTATGCTCGTGATTGGGTTGTCACTGATGATTGTGCTACAGGCTTTTGTCAGCATGGCGGTTGCCACCAGCCTGGGTCCGGTAACCGGTCAGCCGCTCCCCATGATCAGTCGCGGGGGGACTTCCATCCTCATTACCAGCATTTATTTTGGGATTTTGCTTGGTATCACCCGGCAGATCAAAGAAGAACAAGGCATAAATAATGGTACTGTTACAGAAGAAATTATAATAGAAGACGATGATGAAGAAGAATACGATGACGTCGAGTAAGCAACCACGGTTTATTATCAGTGGCGGGGGAACGGGAGGACATATTTTCCCGGCCATCAGCATAGCAAATGCCCTGAAGGAGTCATTCCCCGATGCAGATATTTTGTTTGTAGGCGCTGTGGGGAGGATGGAGATGGAACGGGTACCTGCCGCAGGATATTCGATTGAAGGGTTGCCGGTAAGCGGTTTCGACCGAAAAAACATGCTGCGAAATGTGAAGGTTGTGTGGAACTTGTTGCGAAGCATTATTAAAGCCCGGAAGATTATCCGCCGGTTTAAACCCGATGTGGCAATCGGTGTTGGTGGGTATGCCAGTGCGCCGGTGTTGCGCGCTGCTTCAGCATTTGATGTGCCGACGCTGATACAGGAACAAAATTCTTATGCCGGCGTGACCAATAAACTACTGGCGAAGAAAGCAGCCTGCATTTGTGTGGCTTATGATGAGATGGAACGTTTCTTTCCCAAAGATAAAATTGTAAAAACAGGGAATCCGGTACGACAGGATTTATTTGTGGTAAATTCCAAAGAGGAAGCAGCTTATCAGTTCTTTGGTCTGGATCCGGCAAAGAAAACCATCCTGATTCTGGGGGGAAGTTTGGGTGCCCGTACCATCAACCAGAGCGTAATTGCTCATCTCAAAACCCTCGTAGCTTCGGATGTACAGGTCATCTGGCAAACAGGTAAGTTTTATATTGAAGACGCTAAAAAAGCATTTGAACCCCACACCAACGATCGCATTATAGTGACAGCATTCATTTCGCGCATGGATTACGCTTATGCTGTCGCTGACCTTGTTATTTCCAGGGCAGGAGCCAGTTCAATATCAGAATTGTGTTTGCTTGGGAAACCAGCTATCCTGGTGCCTTCCCCGAATGTGGCGGAGGACCATCAAACCAAAAATGCCATGGCCTTGGTGAAGCACGATGCGGCTATTATGATAAAAGATGCAGATGCACACGAGCAAATGGTTCCCGAAACGCTAAAATTATTACAAGATGAACAAAAAATGTCTCGGCTTAGCAAAAATATTCTTAATTTAGCGGAGCGAAATTCTGCTGAACGGATCGCGGATGAAATAAAGAAATTATACATGAAATTTTAACTATAACAAATGAATAAGTTTACAAAATTTTATTTTTTGGGTATTGGAGGAATTGGTATGAGTGCGATTGCCCGCTATTATAAAACGCATGGTTTTGAAGTAGCCGGATATGACCGTGCAAAAACTACATTGACAAAAACCCTGCAATCAGAAGGGATAGAAATTACTTATGAAGAAAAAGAATCAGATATTCCGGAGAAGTTTTTGGATAAGAATAAAACGCTGGTAATCCTGACACCGGCCATACCGCAGGATCATCCTCAGCTGGTTTTTTTTCGTGACAAAGGATTCAATGTTATGAAACGAGCAGAAGTGCTCGGATATATCACCCGTCAAAGTAAAGGAGTTTGTATCGCCGGAACACATGGTAAGACGACCACATCAACGATTACAGCACATCTGTTCCGTCAGTCACAGGTGGATTGTAACGCCTTTTTGGGAGGCATATCCAATAATTACAACACCAACCTGTTGTTGTCGAAAGAAAGTAATTTCGTAGTGATAGAAGCGGATGAATACGATCGTTCTTTCCATCACCTGACACCCTATATGGCGGCGATTACTTCTGCTGATGCAGATCACCTGGACATCTATAAAACCCATCAGGCAGTAAAGGAAAGTTTTGAATATTTTGCTTCACTGGTGCGTCCGGGGGGAACCCTGATTGTCAAAAAAGGGCTGGATATTCATCCTACCCTGCAAAAAGGGGTGAAACAATATTCCTATTCCATGGACGAAGGAGGAGATTTTCATGCAGAAAACATCCGGAGTAAGTTGGGAGAGATACGTTTTGATTTTGTGACTCCCACGGAGACCATTGCAGATGTCAGATTAGGTGTACCAGTAAGAATTAATGTAGAAAACAGCGTGGTTGCAATGGCGCTGGCATGGTTGAGTGGTGTGACATCCGATGAGATGCGCACGGGTTTGTCGTCGTTCTCGGGTGTTTACAGGCGTTTCAATATTGTTTGCCAGTCTGAAAATATGGTTTATATTGATGATTACGCCCATCATCCCAGCGAGCTGAATGCTGGCATTACTTCTATCCGCGAAATGTATCCCGATAAGAAAATAACCGGGATATTCCAGCCGCACTTGTATTCCCGTACAAAAGATTTTGCGGATGATTTTGCACAGGTGCTGTCAACGCTGGATGAATTAATCCTGCTGGATATATACCCGGCCCGTGAATTGCCGATTGATGGCGTCGGACCGGAACTTATCCTGAATAAAATGACGTTGGACAATAAACAGTATTGTCCGAAAGATGCCCTAATCGGGTTGCTGAAGAAAAGAGATGATTTGGAAGTGCTGGTGACATTCGGCGCCGGTGATATTGATGCATTGGTGCCTGAAATCAAGAAGGTTATAAAGAAAAAGAAAATCAATACAGGAAAAGAGGGGATAGGGGACAATATATGAAATGGAAAGTAATCAGTTATATTCTTTTGATAACCGGTGTTGTAATCGTATTGGGATACCTGGTTTTCGCACTTATCCGTTTTTCGTTGGATGAGAGCGATATCAAATGTAAAAACCTGATTATTGATATTGAAGGCAAGATAGAACTGATAAAAGAAGGAGAGCTGAATGAAATGCTCCGGGAGAGTGGGTTGCATCCAATCGGGATGTCCCTTAATCAGTTACCTGCGGAGCGTATAGAGCGCTTCCTTGAGCAAAATCCGCTGGTGAAGAAAGCTGTTTGCTACCATACGCCTGAAGGTTGTGTATTTGTAAAGGTAGCGCTACGGGAACCCAAGTTTCTGGTTATGACCAATGAAAACTATTATGTGGATCATCATAAAGAGATATTGCCGGTGCCCCTGCATGCAGTGGCTTATGTCCCTGTGGTTACAGGCAGGGTGACCCGTTCGATGGCAACCGGTTCGATGTTTGAGTTTGTTGATTATATTGAAGAAAGCCCTTTCTGGGATGCTCAGATATCCCAGATACATGTTAGGGAGGATATGAAAGTGGAATTAGTCCCCAGGGTGGGAAGCGCCATGATTTTACTTGGAAGTCTGGATGCTTATGAAGAAAAATTAAACCGGGTTTATCGCCTGTATAATCAAGGGTTCAAGGTGATGGGCTGGAACAGGTACAAAAAGTTGGATTTACAATACGACAATCAAATCGTAGGAATAAAAAAATGAGAATACGTTAAAGGATTTTTAGGAGAGCATGAGAGGAAAAGACGAGATAAACAGATTGGTTGCCTTTGATTTTGCCGGAACAGGAGTCAGGGCAGTTGCTGCTGAAGTGAGGGAAGATAATGCCATTAAAATTTTGTCGGAAGAAAACAGGAAGGTTGAAGGAATAAAAAATGGCATCATCGGACAGCCCTCAGGAACGGCTTTCAATGTAGTTGCCTTACTTAAAGAGTTGCAAAATAGCGCCGGGATGCGTGAACCGATCAAAAAATTCTCCACCGCGTTCGGGGGGAAAAGTATGAAAATCATACATGCTTCGGTGCGCCGGAAACTGAACAGGTCAAAAGAAATTACAGCAGATATCATTGATTCCATGGCGCTGGAATGCGAGAAATCGTATCAAACAGAAGATATGTTGGTCTATGATACCATTCCGGTCATGTACGAAGTTGATGGGGTGGAGATGGAAAAACCGGAGGGAACGCGCGGAACTTACATCATTGGAAACTACCACTTGGTGGTGGGTAGCGCACAAATGAAAGTACAGCTGCAAAAGTGCATGGAAAGGATATACAACTGCCGCATCGAACACATGCCGCTGGCAGCTGAAGCATTTGCCATTGCAGTTACGGAAGAAGAAGACCGGCAGGCCGGTTGCGCAGTGATCAATATGGGTGATTCTTCCACGACTCTTGCTGTGTATCGAAAAGAGATTTTACAACACCTCATGGTGGTGCCTCTTGGGGGAAGAAATATCACAAAAGATATTGAAGAGATAGGTATATCAGAAGTATATGCAGAAAAACTCAAATGCAAAAAAGGAATAGCCATGGAGAAACTGGCAGGTACGCCGGTTAATATTCGCATTCCTGCCCGTAATCCCGCCGATCCTCCCGTAATTGTAACGAACACTTTTCTGGCGATGATTATTGAATCAAGATTAGAAGAGATTTTTCAACCAATATTTTCCGTTTTACAAGAGTATGAAGCCGAAATCCCTAATGGAGTGATTATCTCCGGAGGTGCTGCAAAACTTCAACAGATGAAAGAGTTTATGGAGCAAAAAACAGGATTGCCGACACGTTATGGAGATCATACAGGTTGGTTGACCCCTGATACACCCGGGAAGTACTGTGATTTATCCTACGCGCAGATTATTGGTACCATCATCCTGGCGCATGATTACAGAACGGAGAATAAAGAAATGATTGAAAAAGTTGAAAAAGAAACAAGAAAAACGCGTAAATCGATTAAAGATAAAATTACACAGGGCATTTTCAAGTTTTTTGAGGATGATACCGAATTAGATATTAAAAATACAGATAACTCAGTTAAGGATGTTTGATCAACCGATTGATAAGGTGTGATAATAACAGACTGACATAAAATACATTTAAGCATAAAATCAGCGTATATGGAAGATATTTTGCCATTAGTAGATTTACCCATGATTGATCCGGCCATCATCAAGGTAATTGGTGTCGGAGGCGGTGGAGGTAATGCCGTGAACCACATGTATAATCAGGGATTCAGGGATGTTTCATTCGTGGTTTGCAACACCGATAACCAAGCCTTGCAACATTCCCCTGTTCCACTCAAGATCCAGCTTGGAGCGGGTTTGGGTGCAGGGGGAAATCCTGAAGTAGCCCGGCAGGCTGCAGAAGAATCCATCGACCGTATCAAGGATGTGTTGAAAGACAATACGAAGATGGTCTTTATCACTGCCGGAATGGGCGGAGGAACCGGTACCGGAGCATCGCCGGTGGTTGCTCAGGCCGCGCACGAATTGGGCATCCTGACCGTAGGTATCGTGACGATTCCTTTTGCTTTTGAAGGAAATCTGAAAATCCGTCAGGCGCTTGAAGGGGTGGCAGCTTTAAGTGAACACGTAGATGCACTGCTGGTTATCAATAACGAAAAACTACGCGAGATTTTTGTTGACCTTGAACTGTCAAATGCTTTCGCCAAAGCAGATGATGTGTTGACCAATGCGGCCAGGGGAATTGCCGAAATCATTACGGTTCCCGGTTATATCAATACCGACTTTGCCGATGTTTATACCATTCTGAGTAAAGGAAATGTAGCGATTATGAATACGGGATATGCTTCCGGAGAAAAACGTATTACCAATGCGATTAAGGATGCCCTGAACTCTCCGCTCTTGAATACCAATGATGTGAGCGGCGCCAGCAAGGTGCTCTTGAACCTGTATTGTTCGATGGAGCATCAGATCAAGATGGAAGAAGTAAAAGAAATCAATGACTTCATGGCTTCTATTGGGGATGATATCCAGGTAATCTGGGGTGCTGCTTTTGATGACAGCCTGGGTGAAAATGTGAAGATAACCTTGATTGCTACTGGTTATGACGTGTCCGATATTCCGGGTATGCCGGCTTCAGCGAAGAAAAATACGCATCAGCAAACGGCTCTTAAAATGGTGACATTAGACGGAGATGGTGAAATAACAGAAGAATCTGAAGTGGAAGAACCGGAAGAACCAACTCGTCCGAATATTGATAAATCTATCAGCACTTATTATCCATCAGCCCGGGAAAAAGAAAGACCTGTACAACCAGAACTGCCCATTGAAATTGACGATGACCTTGAAATGATCACCCTTGATGTGGAAGATCTTGATGATGAGGAAGTTCTCGAAAAAGCTGAGAACATCCCCACCTGGAAAAGAAAATTAGGATTAAGATAAGGGCTTAATCTCTTCTGCCCATAAAAATCATGATATAATAAAACAGCGTTGCTAAAGAACCCAAAGCAGCTACTACATAGGTGTAAGCAGCGGTTTTTAATGCATCTTTTGCCGGCTCATGAGTTGAATAATTCGTGATGCCGGCATTGCTTAACCAGGCAAGTGCACGCTGACTGGCATTGATTTCCACCGGTAAAGTGATGAAGCTGAATAGCGTGGTGGTTGCAAACAGGATGATTCCTCCCAGCAGGAGTTGCGGAAACGATTCCAGAAAAACGATTCCGGCCAGCAATACCCATTGCACCCAGTTGGAAGCAAAACTCACCACGGGAACCAACCGCGAACGCATTTGCAATAGAGCATAAGCAGTGGCATGCTGTACAGCATGACCGCATTCATGGGCTGCAATAGCGGCTGCTGCCACACTCGCCGAATGATACACGTCTTCACTCAGATTTACCGTCTTGTTCAGCGGGTTGTAGTGGTCGGTCAGCTGACCGGGCGTGCAGGTAACTTTCACATCGGTCAGTCCGTTTTCTTGCAGCATTTTATAGGCAACATCCCTTCCCGTTAATTCCACCGGAATTTTTGAATACTTTTTAAACTTAGATTTCAGACTGCTTTGAATTAAAAAACTCACTAAAGCAGTAACACCAAAAATAATCCAAATCATATTATTGTAAATTAAATATTATTTTATCAAATAACTGTTATTAATTTTAATAGGAGATCCCTCGTTGTGCTTGGGATGACATAATTAATCAGAATTTAAACTTTTTGTTATACCTATTTGCTGCCAGGGGCAGCATCGATTAGTAACCAGCCAGCTTGCTGGCTGGGAAACGACACACCCTGTACGGTGGCTTCCGGAGGAAGCTAACTTTTGCATACTTTGCTTCTTACGGAAGCTTTTTAATATATTAGATAGCGCAACGAGGGATATCTCAATTTTCCTGCCACCCTTAAACCTGTCAGGTTTCATTTTAACAACAGCGAACTATCGCCATAACTCAGGAAACGAAAGTCATGCTCCAGGGCATAATCGTATATCTTTTTCCAGTTTGCGCCTGTGAATGCAGAAACCAATAATAGTAAGGTGCTTCTGGGTTGATGAAAATTGGTAAACATGCCCCGGATTACCCTGAAAACATAACCCGGATGGATGATGATTTGGGTCTGTGCATGTAAAACGGTTAGTTGATGATTATTAAGATAATTTAAGATAGCCTGTAAAGCCATTTCGGTCGAAATGTCAGTTTTCTGCTGATAAGGCTCCCATTGCTCCACCCGAATCAGTTTGTCAGGTGCAACTTTGTCATTGAGCATCTGCACCCCGATAAAGTATAAGCTTTCCAATGTCCTGACCGATGTTGTTCCCACGGCAATCACATTTCCGGTGTGTTGCAGTAATTTCTCAATGGTCTCTTTTTTTACTGAAAACACCTCGGCATGCATTTCATGATCAGCGATGTCAACTGCTTTCACCGGTTGGAAAGTCCCTGCACCCACATGCAAAGTCAGTTCCTCGGTTTGGATGTTTTTTTGCTTCAGGCTGTCAAGTACCTGCTTCGTGAAATGCAGTCCGGCCGTTGGTGCAGCCACTGAACCTTTAATTTTGGAGTAAATCGTTTGGTAAGTCGTTTTGTCGCTTTCCTCTGTTTTCCGGTGCAGGTAGGGAGGAATCGGCAACTCGCCCGCGTTGTCCAGTATTTCAGCAAAACTGATGTGCGTATTGTCCCAGTCGAACCGAATTTGATGGGTGTTGCCAGCAGATTCAATCAGAGAGGCGGTTATTTGAAAGCTTTGTCCGCTGAGGCTGATGTTTTTTACTAAGTTACCCTGTTTCCACTTTTTCAGGTTGCCGACCATACATTTCCATGTACAGCCTTCGGTTGAACCTAATGATAAAGCATAATCGGAGGGAGCGAGAGGTTCCAGACAGAACACCTCGATTTGTGCTCCGGTTGATTTCTGAAACAACAACCGGGCATGAATCACCTTCGTGTTGTTATATACAAGCAAAGCATTTTCAGGAAGGTGATTCACCGCGTTGAAAAAAATATCTTCGCTGATTTCACCGTTGCGGTAAACGAGTAGTTTCGACTGATCCCGTTCTTTCAAAGGGTATTTTGCAATGCGTTCGTCAGGCAATGCATAATCATAATCATCTATCAGAATGGGGTTGCTGTTGAAATCTTTGTTCACGGGAATCAGTAAATTGTTGTATTTTTGTGCAAAAGTAATAAATTTAACCACAAACAGAAAAGTAAATCAGACCTGTCAGGTTTTTAAAACCTGACAGGTCTTGAAAACAAGTACGATATGCAAAAGAACAACATAAAAAAAGGCGACACCGTTCGCTTCCTGAATGCCGTGGGAGGTGGGGTCGTGACCCGTATCGACACACAGAAAGGCATTGTATATGTAGAAGATGAAGATGGTTTCGAAATTCCGGCTTTGGAACGCGAGTGCGTGGCAGTGCCCCGGGTAAATCAGGAGACTAACTTCCCGTTAAAAGATTTCAGTTCGAAACCGGTAACGGAAATCCCGTCAGAAGAACCTGCGCAAAAGGTCAATGTTGATATTCCGAAGCCAATAGAAATCATCGAGACAGCCGATGGGGATGACTTACGTGCGTTGCTGGCTTTTATCCCGGTTGATATCAGGAACCTGCAAACCAGTCAGTACGATTGCCTGCTGATTAACGACAGTAACTATTTTCTCTTTTATAATTTGATTGTCGGGGAAAAGCATCAGCGCAGGTCGGTCGCTAACGGCATCATCGAACCCAATATGCAGGAAGAAATATCGCGCATCGCCAATGCCGATCTGAATGACTGGGAAAACCTGCAAGTGCAGATCGTGCCCTACAAGCAAGGTAAAGTCTATATACCACAGGAGGCTATCGACCTGAGTTTACGAATTGCACCGGTGAAATTTTACAAATTGCATAGTTTCACCGAAAATGATTATTTCGATGAACAGGCTATGCTCTTTGATTTGGTCAAACCAAAATCAGAAATGCCAGAGATATCTCCGGATGAGATTAAGAAAGCGATGCTGAGCAAAGAGCCGGTTGCAACACCGAAACTGCAACGTCAGAAGACTCAGTTGAATCCGAAAGTCATCGAGGTGGACTTACACATCCACGAACTGGTGGATAATACCACCGGAATGAGCAATGCGGATATGTTACAGTTGCAGCTGGATAAATTTCATGCTGTGATTGAAGAAAACAAGCATAAGAAAGGTCAAAAGATTGTGTTTATCCACGGAAAAGGGGAGGGTGTGTTGCGCAATGAAATCATGAAGTTGCTGAAAACACGCTACAAGTCTTATTATTATCAGGATGCTTCTTTCCGGGAATATGGCTTTGGCGCCACGATGGTGGTTATCCGGTGATGAGCCTACCGGTATCAGGTGTGACTTTACCGATGGATAGCTCCTACGGAGCTAAATTCTTAATTCAAATTTCGATCATATATGAACACCCTATATTCTCATTATTTTATTTTTTGTTTGATTGCTTTGGCTTTGCTGATGTTTGCGTCCTGTGAACCGACAGAAGAAACAGGTGAAGACAACACGATATATCTGTCAACTGTTTTTGAATATGTATATGGACCCGGACAACATGCGGCTCAGGCCAAACCGGCTGATACGCAGTACATCATCGGTAATCCGGCAAAGCACAGTGGCTGGCTATATTTGGGTGGTTTTGGGGGCTATGTTGTTGCCGGTTTTTCAGCGAACATACCGAATAATGAAGGTCCCGATTTTGAAGTTTTTGCTTTACCCGGCGCCGGACCGGAACCTGCTGTCGTGTATGTGATGCGGGATGATAATGGCGATGGACTACCCAACGAAACCTGGTATGAACTGAAAGGAAGTGAGTTTGATAATTCGAAGCGAAATTACAGCGTGACTTACTACAAACCTGCTGTCGATACGGCAAACATCACTTGGATAGATAGCAATAGACAGACCGGCGAACTAAAAGCTGGTTTTGGTAATCCTTATTCCTCCTCCTGGTGGTGGCCGGAAACAAAGGAAAATACCATAACATTCCATGGAACACGTCTGCCTGATGCGTACGAAAACACGCAGGTTGGTGATGCAAGCAATTGGACTGTTCCCGAGGGTCGTTTCGAATGGGGTTATGCCGAAAATAGTTCCGGAGAAGATTACTACGACTACAAAGACTATATGAGATTTTCCAATCGCCTCGACATTGGTAACGCAGTTGATGGTTCAGGAGAACCAATTCACATCGACCACATCCGCTTCATCAAAATTCAGTCGGCCGTGTTGCAGCAGGCCGGATGGTTGAATGAGATTTCGCCGGAGATAAGAGGGGCGGGGGGATTGAAATGAATATAAACAGATGATTATATGTTGATTGGTAGGGGGCGCACGTAAAAATGTAGAGACGCATGGAAAATGTAGGGGACGCACGTAAAAATGTAGAGACGCACGGCCGTGCGTCTCTACACAGATATGATAATTTATTTTTTATTATTGTATCTGTAATTTAATCAGAATCAATCCGCCAACACAAAATCCAGCTGCTTCTTATCCAGATTGGCCTTTGCTACCCGCACGGTTAGTTCGTCGCCCAACTGGAATTTCTTGTGGTAACGGCGACCGACCAGACAATAATTCTTTTCATCGAAAGTATAGTAGTCATCGTCTAAGTCGCGGATGGGAATCATGCCTTCGCACTTGTTTTCAATGAGTTCCACGTAGATGCCCCATTCGGTTACGCCCGAGATAACCCCATCGAAGACCTTGCCCACATGCTGCGCCATGAATTCAACTTGCTTGTATTTGATGGAAGCCCGCTCGGCATTGGCAGCCAGTTGTTCCATGTCGGAACTATGCTTGCACAACTCTTCGTATTCATTTTGGTTGACACCCTTGCCGCCTGAAGCATAACGTTCGAGCAGGCGATGCACCATCATGTCCGGGTACCGGCGAATGGGCGAGGTGAAGTGGGTGTAGTAATCGAATGCTAATCCGTAATGTCCGAGGTTATCTGTGGTGTAAATCGCTTTCGCCATCGAACGAATCGCTAATGTTTCAATCAGGTTCTGTTCTTTTTTACCTTCTACCTGGTCGAGCAGGTTGTTGATAGCACTGGAAATGGCCGACTGCTTACCGGAGGTTTTCAGGTTATAACCAAATTTGCGGATGAACTGAGAAAAATTCTCGAGTTTGTCGGGATTGGGGACATCATGCACCCGGTAAACGAAAGTTTTGGCTTTCTGACCTCTGCCTGGTTTGCCGATGTGGGTTGCTACAGTCTTATTCGCCAGCAACATGAATTCCTCAATCAGCTTGTTGGCATCCTTTTGTTCCTTGAAGAAAACAGAAAGCGGCTTACCTTTGTCGTCGATTTCAAAACGCACCTCGATCCGGTCGAAAGCAATGGCGCCGTTGTCGAAGCGCTTTTTACGCAGGATTTTAGCTAAGCGGTCCAGTGTTAGAATTTTTTCCTTGAAGTCGCCTTTGCCCGTTTCGATGATCTGCTGCGCCTCTTCGTAGGTAAAACGTCTGTCGCTGCGGGTCACGGTTTTTGCAATTTCATAGTGTTTGATTTCAGCATCATCAGTCATCTGGAAGATAACCGAATAAGTCAGTTTGTCTTCATCCGGACGAAGCGAGCAAATGCCGTTCGACAGATGTTCCGGCAACATCGGGATGGTGCGATCCACTAAATAAACAGATGTCGCCCTTTCTTTTCCTTCTTTGTCGATGATGCTTCCAGGACGCACGTAATGGGTCACGTCGGCAATGTGAACGCCCACTTCCCACAACCCATCTTTGAGTTTACGGAGCGATAAGGCATCGTCGAAATCCTTGGCATCACGTGGGTCGATGGTGAAGGTGGTGACTTCGCGCATATCGATGCGTTTGGCTACTTCTTCGGGAGTAATGCCGGCATCAATCTTATCTGCAGCATCATTTACCTGTTCCGGATATTTATAAGGTAAGCCAAATTCTGCTAAGATTGCGTGCATTTCGGTGTCGTTGTTGCCTTTGTCTCCGAGGATGTCAATGACTTCGCCAACCGGACTTTTCATGTTCGGCTCCCATTGCATCAGTTTCACGATTACCTTCTGACCGTCCTTCGCCCCGTTCAGTTTATTCTTCGGGATGAAAACATCGTTGGTCAACACGCGGTTGTCGCACACCAGGAAAGCAAAATTATCAGATACATCGAGGATACCCACAAAAGTATCTTTGGCTCTTTCCATGATATCCACCACTTCACCTTCCGGCATTTGTCCCTTCCGGCGCGCGTAGAGGAATACTTTCACCTTGTCGTTCAGCAGCGCATGGTTGGTTTTTCTTTCCGGAATGAAAATAGGTTCACCGCCATCATCCGGAATCAAATATGTTTTTACGCCCTGCCGGTCGATGGTACCCGTGATGTGGCCTCCGCGCGAGTTCAGTTTGAACTTACCGCGTGAGATTTCTACCAGGAAATCCTCATCCCAGAGTTGATACAGCAACTCGTGAACATATACCCGTTGCGATTCGTTGTTGATATCGAGGTGTTTGGCTACCTGCCTGTAATTGAAGTTCTTTTCCGGGTTTTCGTTGAACAGGTTAACGATGTTCTGAATTAACTCCGATTTGCGGATGCGGGTGCTGCC
>JAQVNN010000020.1:17932-27465 GCA_028703105.1 Paludibacter sp.
TACAACAATTAACAAGAGATTAAGTTATTTTCAGTTTAAAATATTGTAAATTCGCCGCATGAATATGTGATGCTGATTATGAAGAAAAAAATTGCTTTTATCATCAATCCGATCTCCGGAACCGGTTCTAAAAAAGAATTCCCCGAGATCATCGGAGAGACGCTTGATAAAGATATTTTCGAACACGAAATCGTGTTTACCGACCATCGTTTTCATGGTCGTGACCTGGCAAAACAATACGTTGATGTCGGTTACGATGCGGTGATAGCTGTGGGTGGGGATGGTACCGTAAATGAGGTCGCCCGTTCTCTGCGACATACAGATACGGCATTGGGTATTATACCTGCCGGTTCAGGTAACGGACTTGCCCGCCATTTGGAGATACCTTTGAATGTGAAAAAGGCTGTTGAATTGCTGAATCATTCGGAGCCTATCAGCATCGATTACGGTTTGGTGAATAATCAGCCTTTCTTTTGTACCTGCGGAACGGGTTTCGATGCCTATGTGAGTACCGAATTCGCAAAAGGAAAGCAACGCGGCATCATGGCCTACCTCGAAAAAATCATCACAGGTTACTTCAATTACCGGTCGAAAAGCTACCACGTAACCGGCGAAAACATCGATATCAAAACCAAGGCTTTTGTGCTGACTTTTGCCAATGCCTCCCAATGGGGCAATAATGCCTACATAGCACCGCAAGCCAGTGTCCAGGACGGTAAAATGGATATTTCCATTCTCAGTAATTTTCCATTGATTGCTATACCTTCTTTGGCTTTGCAGCTTTTTACTAAGACTATCGACAAGGACTTTTTCATGACCACCCTGCGTGCTACCTCTGTCACCCTGCACCGCGATGAGCCCGGGCCTTTCCATTTCGACGGCGAACCCTACGAGGAAGGAAAAGAAATTGAAGTGAAAATGGTGCAGGATGGGTTGAAGGTGTTGGTGAAGAAGCGGTTTTGATACTATAAAACCACTTACTTATGTGTTAGAATATGTCCTGACAGTTTGATTTCCTGGTTGTATCTTTCTCACTTTTTATTTAAAATCGATAAAATTGCCGGCTGTATTACCCGAATCATCCTGTCGAAACCTAAATCATTGGGATGAACTCCGTCAATTGTGCCTTCGTGATCAATACCCAGAAAATAGTTTTCTTTGATTAAATAGAGATAAGGAATCTGTTCTTTCTGAAGTTCCTTGAATACATGCTCAATAGCCTCGTTTTGTTGTTGGTTTACTAACCTGGCTTTCTCATCAAATAAACCTGTTTCTCTCACGATACTCTGAATGAAAATAATGGGTGTTTCAGGATGTTTTTTCCTCAGATAACGAATAGCATGCGGTGCTCTTTCCGTAATTTCTTGTGGACTTGGATTGGCAATGCAATCCATGATGTAAGCATCACATGTAATGTCGCCCAACATTTCTATGACAGGTGCTTCCATTTTACCATTGCCGCTTAAACCCAGGTTGATAAAATTCAGTCCGGTTGCCCTTGCCATGCGGGCAGGGTAGGCCATACCAGGTCTGGAGGCAGAAGCGCCTTGTGTGATGCTTGAACCGTAAATTACGTATTTTCCTTCGAAGGGAGAGGTTGATGGTATTATAAAAGATGACTTGTCAATACCAATTTCCAGTGATGTAACCTCATCGTAAGTAGGTAAGTAGATCAAACATTCTTTTGTCAATGTATCCATGTTTGTAACGATTGTTTTCTCCGAAAATGAACCTTCAGGTCTCCCGATGCCGGCATATCGCCATGTTCCTTCTTTCTTTATGTACAGATCTAATCCCATCGAATTAATATCCGATACATTGGGAAGTCCCTTCCCGTTTTTAACCGACCACTTCGCTGCGATAGAAGTGCTGTTTGTGGTAAAAGCTATGGCAATTCCAGCACTGTTGGTGAACAGTGATTTTATTTTTTGCGGCATTTTATTGTAAATTGCAGTGTCAACTCTGTGGTATGTCTTCTTCACAGGCGAAGCCTTCCCCACCCATGTCAAACTGTCAGCCTTAATGAACTTGCCATCAAGGTCGGTGAAAATGTGTTTGGCATGGGTATCAGGCGAATAAATCAGAATCAACGTTAACAGCAACATCGCTGTCGGCTTGAATGTGTTCATAAAATTAGTCTTTTGATGAATTAAAAAAAGATATTGAATGCAAAAATAGCTTTTTTCTATTATATTTGCATACTCAAATATTTCCAACTTCTACTCAATAACTTAAAAGATATATCATGAAACACAATTTTTTTAACCGCCTGATTGTTATTGTAATACTCCTTGGCGTATTGCCTCTTTTTTTATCACAGATGGAAAGTAAACAACCTGAAATGGTTCGTTTTAAGACTCCAAAGCGTCCTACCGGACAAGAAAATGTACTTCAGTTGCAATGTGATCCGATACCTACTGTCAGGGTGGCTTTTATTGGTCTGGGTATGCGGGGGTATCAGGCAGTTCGTCGATTTATTTTCCTTGAAGGAGTTGAAGTGGTTGCACTGTGCGACGTCAACAAAAATGCAATTGAAAAAACACAGCAATTGCTTGCGAAAAGTGGCAAGAAATCCGCACTTGAATTTTCCGGTGAGCAAGACTGGAAAAAGGTTTGTGAACTCAACAATGTGGATTTGATTTACAATTGTACCCATTGGGATTTGCATACACCCATTGCTTTGTATGCTATGGAACAAGGGAAACATGTGGCAGTAGAAGTACCTGCGGCGCTTACGATTAAAGACTGCTGGAAATTGGTCGATACAGCCGAACGTACCCGCCGGCATTGTATGATGCTCGAAAACTGTTGCTACGATTTTTTTGAAATGGCTACGCTGAATATGGCACAACAAGGTCTGCTTGGTGAAATTGTGCATGTTGAAGGAGCTTATATTCACGATTTACGGGCATTGAATTTTAGAGCCCCTGAAAGTGGAGGTTATTACGATATGTGGCGATTAAAACACAATGAAAAATATCAGGCTAACTTATATCCGACTCATGGTTTGGGCCCTGTTTGTCAGGCACTCAATATCCACAGGGGAGATAAAATGAATTATCTGGTGTCGATGTCTTCCGATCAATTTGGTATGACTGAATATGCAAAGAAAACTTTTGGAGAAGAATCTGAATATGCAAAACGAAAATACCAGAAAGGAGATATCAATACCACTATTATTAAAACAGAAAAAGGAAAAACCATCCTGATTCAGCATGATGTTACCAGTCCACGCCCCTACAACCGGATTCACATGTTAAGTGGAACCAATGGGTTTGTACAAAAGTATCCTGTTAAGGGAATTGCCCTGGAACCGAATGCCCATGCGTTCCTTCCGGAAGATAAGATGCAACAGCTGTTAAAAGAATACGAACACCCGATCGTAAAGGAAGTAGGTGAACAAGCTCAAAAAGTCGGTGGTCACGGCGGAATGGATTTTATTATGGATTTCCGGCTCATTTATTGTTTGCAAAAAGGACTTCCACTGGATCAGGATGTGTATGATGCTGCAGAGTGGTCGTGCCTGGTTGATTTAACGGAAATTTCGGTGAAAAATGGCTCGGTTCCGGTTCAGGTACCCGATTTTACGCGGGGTGACTGGAATAAACTGAAAGGATTGAAATTTGCGAAATAAATTCAGGTTTATTGTATAAAAATCGCCGCTGTTGAAATTTTCAATAGCGGCGATTTCATATTGATATTTACTTGTGTCTTAAACTCCGGAATGTTAGCTCCGGAAACTTATCCTAAGATAATATTTCCTGCTTCGTCTTTCAATCCTTCAAAACTCTTGATGTATTGCTCCATGGCCCGGTAGCTCATACCCATACTGGAGTATCCGCCATCATGGAAAAGATTCTGCATGGTCACTTTTTTTGTCAGGTCACTGAACATCACCACGCAGTAGTCAGCACACTCGGCTGCAGTTGCATTACCAAGCGGTGACATGCGTTCAGAGAAATCAACCAGGCTGTCGAAGCCTTTAATGCCACTTCCGGCTGTTGTAACGGTAGGCGATTGCGAAATGGTGTTGATACGAACGTTGTGGGCGCGACCATAAATGTAGCCGAAACTACGGGCTATCGATTCAAGCATTGCTTTTGCATCTGCCATGTCGTTGTAACCATACATGGTTCGTTGTGCGGCTCCGTAGGATAAAGCCAAAACTGATCCCCAGTCGTTGATGGCATTTTTCTTATAGGCTACCTGTAATATTTTGTGAAAGGAGATGGCAGATATGTCTAATGTCTGGTTCAGTAAGTTGTAATCTAAATCATCGTAAGTGCGTTTTTTACGTACGTTTGGCGACATCCCGATAGAGTGTAACAGAAAATCAATTTTTCCACCCAACGCTTCCATTGATTCATCGAAAACGCATTCCAAATCTTCGACACTGGTGGCGTCGGCTGGTATTAGCTTAGCATTCAGTTTTGTGGCAAGCTCCTCAGTGGTTCCCATCCTGATTGCCAGCGGCGTGTTCGACAAGGTGATGGTGGCTCCTTCTTCTACACAACGTTCTGCTACTTTCCATGCAATGGACATATCGTTTAATGCCCCGAAAATAATCCCTTTTTTACCTTTTAATAAATTATTGCCCATGTTTTTAATGTTAGTTAATCCTTTCTTTCAAACCAATTAATACCTGAAATTGTTCAGAAAGGATGTGAATTTCGGCACAAAATTAATGAAAATGTGCAATATTTGCAACTTATTGTTTCATTATTTCCATTTGATGACGTATCGACTCTTCATGAATGGCTACCAAAAGAGCTTTCATAAACTCCGGATGCATTCCCATTTGTTCGGCTTGGGATATCCTTTTCTGCAGGATTTCATCGTATCGTTGTTCTTGTAAGATAGGCATATTGTGTTCTTTTTTATACTGGCCAATCTCTTCAGAAACACGCATACGACGGGCAAGTAATTCAAGCAAGTCGTTGTCGCATTCATCAATCTGGCGACGCAAAGCTGATAAGTTTTCTGTTGTCTGATGGGCATCGCGAATTACTAGGGTGTTTAAAATAAAGTCAAGTACTGCTGGTGTTACCTGCTGTGGGGCATCGCTCCAGGCTTTTTCTGGATTGACGTGCGACTCTACAATTAAACCGTCAAAATTCAGATCCATTGCCTGTTGGCACAATGAAGCTACTAATTCTCTTTTTCCTCCGATGTGACTCGGGTCGCAAAGAATGGGTACTTCTGGCATTTGACGGTGTAATTCAATGGGAATATGCCATTGGGGAAGGTTTCGGTAAATCTTTTTATCGTAGCTGCTGAAACCACGGTGGATGGCTGCGATTTTGCGAACGCCTGCATTGTAAACACGTTCGATGGCTCCGATCCATAAATCTAAATCAGGATTTACCGGATTTTTAATTAACACTGGGATGTCGGTGCCCTCTAAAGCATCTGCTATTTCCTGTACTGCAAAAGGGTTAGCAGTGGTGCGGGCGCCAATCCAGAAGATGTCCACATCAGCAGCCAGTGCTTCGCGTACATGTTTGGGGGTTGCAACTTCGGTTGCGACATACATACCCAGTTCTTCTTTTACTCTTTTCAACCAGGTCAGACCAATGGTGCCAATGCCTTCAAAACCACCTGGTTTAGTACGGGGTTTCCAAATACCTGCCCTGTAAATCTTGATACCTAATGCATTCAACTGACGGGCAGTTTCCATGACCTGTTCCTCTGTTTCAGCCGAACAGGGACCGGCAATCACCAACGGACGTTTGGGATCGATGCCGGGAAGTAAAATTGATTGTAATTCCATATTTTTATTTTTTAATTCTTTAGACCTGTCAGGTTTTTAAAACCTGACAGGTCTGGTAGTTTTACATTGTTATTCTCGATAAAGCCTCCGACAACATTTCCCCGGGACTACACAACGAAATACGAATATATCGCTTACCTTTGTCACCAAAGATGAAACCGGGTGTGATAAATACATTTTTACCATACAGCACTTCATCTGCCAGTTCACCAGAATCCTTATATTTATCCGGGATTTTAGCCCAGATAAACATACCTACCTGTTTGATGTCGTAAGTGCAACCGAGTGCATCCACAATTTGCAATGCCAACACACGTCTTTTGGCATATACCGTGTTCATTTCGTCATGCCATGTTTTCGGGTTTTGCAAGGCCTTTGCGGCAGCTACCATCATGGGTCGGTACATACCCGAATCCACATTCGACTTTACTTTCAGTATCCATTGAACGAATTCAGCGTTTGTCGCCAGCATCGCCATACGCCATCCGGCCATATTATGCGATTTGCTCATGGAGTTCATTTCTATACAGATGTCTTTGGCTCCGGGAACTGAAAGAATGCTTAGTTTATCATCATTGAGAATGAAGCTGTATGGATTGTCATTGCAAATTACAATGTTGTGGTTTTTTCCGAAAGCCAGCAGTTTCTCAAACAGCTCCATGCTGCCATTGGCGCCAGTGGGCATGTTCGGATAATTCACCCACATGAGTTTAACGTTTGACAAATCCATTTGTTCGAGTGCCTCAAAATCCGGTTGCCAGTTGTTTTGTTCATCCAAATCATAACTGATGATATTGGCTTCGCAGATGCGGCTGGCAGAAGTGTAAGTCGGATATCCAGGGTTGGGAACCAACACGCTTTCTCCCGGGTTGACAAATGCCAGGGTGATGTGCAGGATGCCTTCTTTGGAGCCGATGAGCGGTTGTATCTCGGTTGCTGCATTAAGTTCTACGCCGTACCATTGCTTGTACCATGCAGCAAAGCCGTTGCGTAATTCCGGAATTCCCACATAACTCTGGTACCCGTGTGTGTCGGGTTTTTGCGCTTCCGCACACAAGGCTGCAATTGTTTCTTCAGATGGCGGCAAATCAGGATTTCCTATCCCCAGGTTGATGACCTTTTTTCCTGCGGCATTCATTTCTGCTACTTCCCGCAGCTTTTGCGAGAAATAATATTCTGAAACGGTATTTATTCTATTGGCGGGTTTGATATTCATATCTATTATGTCTAACGACAAACGTCTAACGTCTAAGGTCTTCGATTTATCGTGTTTTAATTTTTCCTCTTATCTAAATATATATGTATTTGTCATTAGTCTTTAGTCGTTAGACGTTTGTCATTTGACGTTATTCCGGTGTCTTTCCCTCCTGATATTCTCCCAGCAACTGAAAATCTTTCAGCAGTGGCAGAACGGCATCCAGAGATTGGCGGTATCGTTCATAATTATCAAATGTCAGGCTGATGTAAAACTGATATTCCCACTCTCTTCCAATAATTGGTAAGGATTGGATCTTTGTCAGGTTTATTCGGTAGAAGGACCAAATGGAAAGCACCTTGGCCAGACTTCCTTCTTCGTGAGGAAGGGTGAATACCATCGATGATTTGTTTAATTTGAGGTTTTTGATCATCTTGCCTGCCAGTTCAGGAGCCGCTACAATCAGAAAACGGGTAAAGTTCCGTTTGTTTGTTTCAATTTCATCTGCGATGATTTTCAACCGATATTTCTCGGCGGCAAAACGACTACAGATAGCTGCTCTCCTCATGATGCTGTTTTCTGCAATTTCCTTTGCTGAAAGGGCAGTGTCTTCACTCTCCACGGCGCTCAGGTGATGGTGTTTTTCAAGAAATTCCTCACATTGCATCAATGCAATAGGATGGGAGTGTACTTCCTTTATTTCGTCGAGATTTTGTCCGGGCATGGCTGCGAGTACATGGGATATACGCAATTTTTGTTCCCCGATAATCAAACTGCCACTTTCGCGCAGGAGATTGTGATTCTGTAACAAACTCCCGGCTATGGTGTTTTCAATGGCGACAATCCCCAAAACCTCCGGATCTTCAGCCATTGTTTTGAATAAGTCTCTGAAGGTTACGCAAGGTACTATCTCTATTTCTTCACCATTAAAATATTGTCGGGCGGCAATTTCATGAAATGCTCCGCTTACCCCCTGGATAGCTATTCTTTTCATATTTGTATAAATTAAAAAATCCCGCTCATTTTATTGAGCAGGATTTTTATTTGTGCTATATATTAACTTATTAATCTCACATACAATTATCCTGCTCTCACCTGTTAAAGTAAAAGTAAAAATAAAAGTATGTAAAAAATCGTGTCATTTTTGTTATGTTTTCGGCACAAAAGTAATACTTTTTCGACAAACTGCAATTTTTTCTGAAAATATTTTGATAATTGTATGCGTTTTTGTGAAACGTCACAAATCAAAAGTTGTGGCATACAGTAATAATGATATCGTTATTTCATATAAAAAAACATTGTTGTCCGGTAAACATTTTATAACATAGATTTCTCCCTTCGGTCGAAATGACAATCAAGACTTTATCTTTTAGGGAGGGGTTAGCTGGCAGCTTAGCCGCCAGCTAACCCCTCCCTTGCATAAATCAATATAAAGAACTGTCATTCTGAACCACACCGCAATAACACGCAAGCTGCCGGGCTGTTTTAAACGCATCAAAATTATTCGTGTGGATTATTAAAGTAATAGCCGTAATCATTCCTACACCTTTAATAGAGAGCACTAAAAGATAATTCTCCTTTAAATCTCCCGACATAATAACCTGATGCATTTTAGTTTCAATAACTTCAATTTCCTTTTTGATACCGTTGATATTATGTTGACTGTTCTCAAAAACAAGGCGTGAAGTTGCATCCCTGTTTATCACACGTCGCGTTTCTTTGGCCGAGACTTCAAGAGAAACTTTATTCTTAACCAAACGTCCCCTGTAAGCTAATAAAAGACGAAGAGATTCGATATCTTTATTTGCTGGCTTACACGCCACTGCTTTGTCTTCAAACCGCAAAGCATAACGAGCAATTTCAAGAGAATCAATCTTGTCTGTTTTGGCTCGTTTTATACCCCAGGAACATTTTATTTGTAAAGGATTTTCCAACCAAATGAATAAGTTCTTTTTGATAAGAAAGTCCGCTAAGGCCCGGCTGTAAAGACCGGTATGTTCTCCACAAAACAACCAATTTTCTTTGGGAACATTCGATAGTTTGCTTACCCATCTAAGGAATTCGTTAAATCCTTGTTTCTCATTTAAAAAGATCGCCTGTGTAAAATCTTGTTGATTTATGCTTGTAAGCACAGTCACATCGAATTTACGTTTTGAAAAGTCAATTCCAATAAATAAAAACTTTTTCATACTTTTGCTTTTTAAAGTTTTAAATTTGGAATTAACCGATAAAACTGCCTGTACTAATACCCTTAATAGGCTTTGAAGCCTAACATTCTATCTGGTATTTGCAGTTTGACCCTTAAAGTCTGATTCAGAATGTAGAGTTTTATCTCTTCAGCAAAGCATAGTTCACTTTTAAGGATCGGTTAATTCCTTCTTTTATACAACAAAAGTAAGAAACCAACCTTAATAATTTTAAACTGCAAACTAAGGGAGCACAGCGAAGAATCTAATATTTTTTACCGGATAATAGTGATTTTTAATAAATTCTTTCCAGCTTTGAGGATGGAAAGTAATGTGACAGTATTTCCTGATAACTGTAACCTTTTGTACTCATGACCGCTGC